>PUPA01000073.1 GCA_003552885.1 Natrialbaceae archaeon | reverse complement strand
CGAATCCATCGATCACCTCCCGCTCTCTGAAATTCGAACCGTGGAGACACCGTTTCATCCACACCCGTTCGCCACGTAAAGGAGGAACCCTTAAGTCCCGTTAACCGCCAGTATTCGCTAGCGGTCAGAGGAGGCCCGTAGTATGAGGGACCTTGACCATGGGTGTGTCTTTGCGGTCGAAGACACCCGACGGAGCGATCAGAGAGGTTAACCACAAACATGAGCACGGAAGACACGTTCCACCCACTCGGCGAGGAGTGGGAAGGGGAACTCGAAGAGATGCTGGACGAGACCGAGTACGATACGGAGCTCGGTCTCGAGATGGCCAGAGACGCGATGCGCGTCACCAAGGGCGAACTCAGCGATGCGGAGTTCCACGAACGGTACCACGAGGACGTCCTAGAGGAGTTCGACGTCGACGACCGACCGACTGAAGCCGCCTGGGAGGAGGCCAAGGAGGCCGACGACGAGGGGCTGATCGAACGGCTGGCCGACGTCGATACCGAGCAGGAACGCCGCGAAGTGATGAAGAAGATGGGCGCCGGCGCGGCCGCAGTCGGACTCGGTGCCTGGGGCACCGCCGACAACATGGCCGGCGAACCCGAAGAGCCCGCCTCGGTCGCCGCCGCCCAGGAGGACGACGACGACGAGGGCACACAGTGGGGGATGGCGATCGACCTCGAACACTGTGACGGCTGTCTCTCCTGTGTCGTCGCCTGCTCTCAGGAGAACAACCTCGATATGGGCGTCAACTGGATGTACATCTTCCACTACGAGGACGAGGACGCGGGCAACGACCCGAAGCTGATGGTCCGCCCGTGTCAGCACTGTTCTGACGCCCCGTGTGCGAAGGTGTGCCCGACGACGGCCCGTCACGTCCGCAACAGCGACGGACTCGTGCTCACCGACTACGACGTCTGTATCGGCTGTCGGTACTGCCAGGTCGCCTGTCCGTACGGCGTCAACTACTTCCAGTGGGACGAACCCGACGTCCCGATGGCCGACCTCGACACCGACCACGTCTACGACGCCAACGGCGACTGGGTCGACAGCCGGGCGCCACGGGGCGTCATGAGCAAGTGTACGATGTGTCCGACTCGACAGGACGGCGGCTTCGGCGACGACAACCAGGGGACGACCGCCTGCGAACAGGCGTGTCCGCCGGGTATCATCCACTTCGGCGACCTCAACGACCCCGAGAGCGAGCCCAACCAGTTCCTGGAGGAGGCCCGCGAGGACCCCGAAAAACCCTCCTCGTTCCGGCTGCTCCAGGACGTCGGGACGAACCCGAACGTCATCTACGTCGGCCACGAACCCGGCTCGAACGCCAACCAGATCTCGGCCGAGGAGGCCCGCGACCGCGGGCTCGCCACCGCCGTCTCCTACGATCAGATCGGGCTGGTCGACAACCGCAAGACGGGTAACGACGAACACGACGGACTCGACGGCGGCACGATCGGCGGAGGACTCTCGCCATGAGCACGAAGACCCCGAGTGAGGCCGACATCCTCCGGCCGATCAACAACACCTCGAAGAAGTACTTCATCGGGCTGGGGCTGGCCGGCGGGGCGTTCGCGATCTTCCTCGCGATGTGGATCTACCAGCTCTCGGTCGGGCTGGTCATCACCGGTCTCTCCGATTGGGGTAGCGGCGGCGGCGTAACCTGGGGCGTCTACATCGGCGCGTTCATCTGGTGGGTCGGCATCGCCCACGGCGGCATCATCCTCTCGGCGGCGGTCAGGCTGCTCGGGATGGACCGGTACATGCCCGTCGCCCGCCTGGCCGAGCTGTTGACCATCGCTGGCCTCTCCGCTGCGGGCTTTTACATCCTGGTCCACATGGGCCGTCCCGATCGGATGGTCACGAGCGTGCTCGGAAACTACCACATCACGGTCCACAACTCGCCGCTGGTGTGGGACGTGACGGTCATCACGGCCTACTTCGTGCTGACGGCCACCTACCTGCTGTTGACGCTCAGATACGACCTCACCCGGCTCCGTGACGACCTGCCAGGCTACTTCGAGCCGGTGTACAAGATGCTGACCCTCGGCTACACCGAGAAGGAAGACCCCGTCGTCGAACGGATGGTCTGGTGGCTCGCGCTCGCGATCATCATCATGGCGCCGTTGCTCCTCCACGGAGGGGTGATCCCGTGGCTGTTCGCGCTGATTCCGACGATGCCCGGCTGGTTCGGTGCGGTCCAGGGCCCACAGTTCCTGACGATCGCGCTCACCTCGGCGATCGCCGGCGTGATCCTCATCTCCTATGCCTTCCGGTGGGCCTACGAGTGGGAACACATCATCACCGACGACGTCTTCCGCGGGCTGACGCTGTGGCTCGGCTTTTTCTCCCTGCTTTTCCTCTGGCTGCAGCTCCAGCAGATCATCGGCGGCGTCTACGCGGCACCCGTCGACCAGTCGACGGTCGTCTCCGCGATGCTCGGCCACCCCATCTACTTCGGGGCGCTCAGCGTCGTCGGTGCGGTGTTGGCGTACACCTTCGCCCAGGCGGTCCGGCCGTCGCTTTTCACCAAGAAGCGCTCGGTCGCCGCGGCCGTCGCCGCGTTGCTGGCGACGCTGTTCGAGAAGGTCCTGTTCGTCGTCGAGGGGCTGATGTACCCCACGTTCGACCTCTACGCGGCCGTCCCCGGGGAGTACTGGCCGAGCGTGGTCGAGATGTTCTCGGTCGTCGGCACGATCGGCATGGTGGTGACGTTCTTCCTGATCGTCGCGAAGGTCGTCCCGGTCGTCGAGCTACACGCGATCGAACACCTCCGTGAGGACGGCCACGGCCACGCCACCGACGGCGGCGAGGAGGTGGACCGATGAACGTCGACCCCGCCCTCGCGCTCGCGGCGTTCGCCGAGTTGCTCCACGTCTCGGAGGGGCTGACCGGCTTCCCCGGTCCCGGCACCTGGCTGATCTTCGGGGTCGTCCTGTTTCCGATCTACGTCATGGTCGTCGCCTGGTTCGCCGGCAGCCCGAGACAGACCACGCCCGCGACCCTCGGCGTGGTGTATCTCGTCGGCATCGCGACCTCGATGTGGGTCGGGATGTTGATCCTGACGCTGCTGATCGGCGTCGTCTTCTACTGACCACCTCCGGGTTCTCCCGGCGCGTCGTTTCCGCCACCATCACAGTGTGAGGTTTGTACCCCCGACCCCTAGCCGGTCTATGACGACAGAACACGGCTACCGAGAGGCGGCGGTCGCGGCGCTGGCCGAGCGGGAGTATGAGACGGCCGGCGACGAGTACTCGCGGGCGGGCTGGGCCCGTCTGGCCGCCCCACACGACGGGCGGAGTCCGTTCGACGCCGACGAACGAGGGTGGGTCGGGGTCGCCGTACAGGAGCTTCTGACCGGTGCGATCGCCTACCGAGTCGCCGATCGGACGGAACGGGCGACCCGCCGCTGTGTGGAGTCCATCGCCGTCGCCCGTGATCTGAAAACCGCCCTCGACCGTCCCGTCCAGCGGGCCTGCCTGACGGAGATCGTCGCCGACTGCCGAGTCGTCGGCGGGCTCGAGGGCGCAGATCGGGCCTACCGTGACGCCGAGGAGGCGTACCTCGAGGCCGGTGAGACCGTTTCGGAGCCGGCACGGTGGGCGACGAGCCCGCTTTTTCGCGCCGCCGCGGGACCGATAAAACAGGTCGCCCGTGGACTGGCAGACGGCGAGATCGCGATCGGCTGGGAGGAGCTCCACGGCTCCGATCCGTCGAGGCCGGGACCGTTTCTCTCGAAGCGGGCCACGTACAAACGCCAGCGGTTCCCTGCCCTGCTCGAGCGGGTGATCGAGGACGGCCGTCTCGCCGCACCGAGGGGGACGACGGCCTACGGAACCGACCACGAGTGTCCCCGCTGTGGCTCGGCGGACGTCAACTGGGTGGGCGGCTCGACGCTCTGTCTGCGGTGTTCGACGCCGACGGAACGCCCGTAGACAGCTCGTCCACCCGGTTCGCTCCCAACGGGCGGGCGACCGACGGAGGAGGGCCAAAGGTTCCGACGGGATCGAGCGGGTGAACGGATTTATTTCGGCAGGGCCGTACTACCGGACGTGAGGACCGCCGGGGAATCGAAGATGGGATCGGCCGGTGACCGGCCACGGCCGACGGCGCCGGAAGACCGGATCGTCAGCCTCGACGTCCTGCGCGGGGTGGCGATCTTCGGCATCCTCGTGATCAACGTCCAGTCGTTCTCGATGCCGAGTGTGGCGCGGCGAAATCCGACCCAGTTCGGCGAGTTCGCCGGACTGGAGTTTCTCGTCTGGCTTCTGAGTCACGTCCTCTTCGAACAGAAGTTCATCGCGCTGTTCTCGATCATGTTCGGTGCGGGAATCGTCCTCTTTCTGGAATCGAAACGTGACGGCGACCGGCCCGCGACGGCGATCCACTACCGACGGACGCTCGTCTTGCTCGCCGTCGGTCTCGCCCACGCCTACCTGCTCTGGCACGGCGACATCCTGGTCGTCTACGCGCTGTGTGCCCTCTGGGCGGTG
>PUPA01000192.1 GCA_003552885.1 Natrialbaceae archaeon | reverse complement strand
GGGTCGCCGACCTGCCGGAGTTCGAGGACGTCCAGTCGCATCCCCTCCTCGGCGGCGTACTCGTCGATCGCGTAGAGGGCGTCGTGGTCCTCGAGCAGCAGTTCGAGCGACCAGCCTTCGAGGAAGCTCGTCGCCGCGAGCGTGAGCCCGCCGGCGTCCGTGACCGAGGGGGTGATCAGCTTCGTCCCCTCCGCGTAGCCGATCCGGTAGCTCCACCGGTCTCCGGCGCCGACGATCGCCGAGAAGTCGGCGACGGTGTGATCGGACGCGAGGGTGGCCTCTAAGGTCTCGGCGTCGACTGACTCGAACCGGAAGACGTAGCGGTCGTACTGGGGGTCGGTCCCGGCGTCCGAGACGACGTCTATCCCCACGTCCGGGAGGGACGTGATCGTCGGCGTCAGCGTGAGATCCGGATGCTCCACGTAGACCCGAGTCGAGATCACTCGATCACCCCGGCCGGCGCCGTCGGCCCGTGGGTTGGATGTACGTACCGTGGCCGTTGTATCAGTTTCGGGTCGGCCCACACGCGTGGGATCCGGCGCGCGTTCACGCCGTCGGACGGCTCCGGGACGGCGAGGCTCACGATCGGTCGCGATCGTCGACGGCCACCGACGCGCCGATCAGTGACTTCATCCCCCGTCTGATCCGGCCGCCGACCGCCGACGGGGAGACGTCGAGCTCCGCGGCGAGCTCCTCCAGGGAGGCCTCCCGGGGTTCGTCGAAGTAGCCACACTCGTAGGCGGCCACCAGCGCCTCCCGCTGTTTCGCGGTGAGTTCGGCCGAGTCGGGCGACTCCGCATCCGAGATAGAAGAGAGATCGACCACTTCGAACGCGAACCCCTCCCGGCGGGCGTACTGCCAGACGCCGTGGATCCCCTCCCGGTCACGGAACAGCCACCGCTCGCGCCAGCCCGCCGCCGAGCTCCGGGCCTCCAGGACGAAGCCGTCCTCGCGGGTCACCCGCGGGGCGAGGAGCTTCGTCCCGTCGGTGAAGACGACCCCCAGCAGCCGGCGATCGCCGTCGAGGACCGATCGGACCTCCGCGACGGTGTGGTCGGCCGACAGCGCCTCCCGCACCTCGGCGGGGTCGACGCCGGAAAAACGCAGGAAGTACACTCCCCGACCCGGGTCGGTGCTCGTCTCCCGGACGACGGTCGCCTCGAGTGCGGGGAGCGCGGCGAGCGTCCCCGCGAGCGCGCCGTCCTCGTGGGAGAAGTGGACTTCGGTAACGATCGCCATCCCTTGTCGCCACCCTCGAGAGCCACGGAGGTATGTGTATCGGTCGCGTGTGGCTCAGTAGCCACGGAGCCGCCTCGAGAGCGGTCGAGCACCCACGCGGCGGCCGCGACCAGGAAGCCGCCGAGCGCGAAACCGGCCGGTTCGGCCGCGGCGAGGGCGATCGTGCTGCCGACCGAGATCAACACGAGCGCGAAACCGAGCGACACGAGAGTGCCAAGCGCCGCCCGGATCGCGTCACCCACGGCCCGTCGGACGATCCGACACAGCCGTTCGTCCTCGAGTTCGAGGTTCCACCGTCGGTCGCGCTCCGTTCGGAATCGGGGGCCGTGTGTCACCGATGCGAACGAAATAAAAAACGTTCCGACGGCGTTCGAAGCGTGGTCCGACCGCTCAGTTGGTCGCCGAGGCCTCCCGGAGCCGGCCGACGATCTCCTCGCGACTGATGTCGCGTTCGCCCTCGACGGCCATCCGGCCGACGACCAGATCAAGGAGGTTGAGCTCGCGCAGGAGCTCCAGGGCGTCCTCGCGCTCGACGCCGACGTCCCGACGGACCTCCCGGATGGTGTTCGACCGCCTGACCGTCTCGATGAACGTCTCGACGGTGACGTCCTCGGGGAGGCCGATACCGTCGGCGACGACGACCGGCTCCGGGCCGGCGACGGAGCCGACGCCGTCTTCCCGATCTGCGTCTTCGTCCGCCCCCGTGGGCGCGTCGTCGCCGACGTCGGCCGAATCGTCGTCGTCTGCCTCGACCGGGTCGTCGCCGTCGCCCGGATCGTCGCCGCCGGTGTCGTAGGAGTCGGGTTCGTGGATGCCGTGGTCGATCATGTACCGCCGGACCGTCTCCGCGGTGACGTCCATCCCGAGTGCGTCGGTCATCTCGGCGAACGTATCACAGGAGTCGTACACCTCCGCGAGCAGTTCGGGATCCCTGAACGGCGGCACCCCCTGGTCGCGCCAGGGGATCCGCGAACCCCCCGTCGATCCGTCGGCCGTCGACGCGTCGCCATCCGGCCGTCCGGCCGTCGGCTCCGTCTCCGCCTCCCGGGAGCCGGTCGCTCCCCCGTCGGCGGTCGTCCCACCGGATCCCGCCGCGTCGGCGAACGGGCCGGCGGCCCCGACCGGCACCGAGAGGACGACCCGCACGGCGTCGCCCTCGAGGGTGGTCTCTACGACCTCCGCGTCCGCGGGCACGGAGATACCGGAGGAAAGCCACAGCGTGCCGTCGGCGTCGAGGCGGGGGGACGGCGACGCGTCGACGGCCGACACGCGGAGGGCGATCCGTGCGGTCGTCTCCCGTGAGCCGGACGCGTCGATCCCGTCCGGAAACTCGATCCCGTCGACGTCCCCCCCACAGCCCTCGACGAACCGGGCGAGTTCCCGGAGCGTGGCGGCTACACTCATGGCAACGATAGTCGAGGGTGATCGTCATGAACTCACGTGATGAATAACGGTGGAATTTAAGTCAATCGGTTACAGCGGGCATTTGTAACCGCCCACCCAACGACCCGCATGAGCTACCGATACACCGGCGACACACACCGGCGGCTCCGGGAGTCGTATCTGGCCGATACGGCTCCCCACCCGACGAACACGTCGATGGACTTCCCCCCACAGGAACACGGGCGGACGGAGGTCCGGTTGCTCAAGCGGCTCTTTTTCCCCCGGTGTTGGAACGCCCAGCCGCTGGTCAGAAGCGACGACGCGGTGCTCGACGAGCTCGAACGGCTCGGTCAGACCCTCTACACCGGCATCCGGCCGTACTCGGGCGAGGAGCCGACCGGTACGGTCGACCGCGTGCTGGATCGGCTGCCGGCGATCAGAAAGAGCCTGAAGACCGACCTCGAGGCCGCCTACAAGGGCGATCCGGCGGCCAAGAGCTACCTCGAGGTGATCCGCTCGTATCCGGGCTTTCACTCGGCGACGATCCACCGGGTCGCCCACGAGCTCTACGAGGCCGGCGAGCCAGAGTACGCCCGCGAGCTGTCCGAACACTCGAAGACGGTGACCGGCATCGACGTCCACCCCGGGGTCGACGTCGGGGAGTACCTGTTCATCGATCACGGCACCGGCGTCGTCATCGGCGAGACGGCGACGCTCGGCGAGTGGGTCCGGATCTACCAGGGCGTCACCCTCGGTGCGCTCCACTTCGAGGAGAGCGAGGACGACGAGAAGTCACTCGCGAAGGGATACAAACGCCACCCCGACATCGGCGACAACGTCGTGATCGGTGCAGGGACGAAGGTGCTCGGACCCATCGAGGTCGGCGACCACGTCAGCATCGGGGCGAACTCCTGGGTGACAGAGGACGTCCCCGACCACACGGCGGTGTACATCTCCGAACACCCAGCCCAGGAGCGAAAACACAGCGAGTGACGGGCGCCGGACGACGGCCCTTGCGTTCGGCCGATCCGTCCACCGGCGATCGATGGCCTCCCTACCGTTCACCGAGAACCGACAGCCGCCACTCCTCCGTGTCGGGTACCTGGTTGAACGTGTAGAGGTGGATGCCACGGATCCCGTACTCGGGGTCGTCGGCGTACGGGGCCAGCCCCTCGATGAGGTTGTCGGGGGCGTAGGTGCCCCGGGAACCGAGAAACTCCCGGATGAATCCGAAGACGCCGCCGGTCTTCCGGAGGAAGTTCACCGAGTCGCCGACGCCGACCTTTCGGGAGATGCCGATCAGCCGCTGGTATTTCATCACGCCCGGGACGCCGATTTCGACCGGGAGCTCGATCCCCCGTTCGCGGAGCTCGAGACACCACTCGAGGATGCGCGCAGGATCGTAACAGATCTGCGTGGCGACGTACGTCGAGTACGGCGCCTTCCGTTCCATCTCCCGCGCGAGGGTCCGATCCGAGAGGAACTGATGACCCTCCGGGTAGCCCGTGATGCCGACCTCCTCGAACTCGTAACCGAGCTCCGAAAGCGCCACGAGCAGGTCGTGAGCCGACTCGTACTCGCCGATCGGCTCCTCGCGGTCGCCCCCGGGGACGAAGACGTCCTCGACGCCGACGGCCCGCAGCCGGTCGGCGATCTCCGTGAGGTGATCCGCGTCCCGCACGTAGCGGGCGGCGACGTGTGGAACCATCTCGTAGCCCGCCTTCGCCCCCCGTTCGGTCCACTCGACGGTCGCCTCGACCCCGAGCTGTGGCGAGGCGGTGACGGTGATCGTCGAGCCGTCGGGCAGCCCCTCCATCTGCTCGCCGAAGCTGTCGAACGGCATCAGCTCGAAGCGTGGCTCCGCCAGCAGCCG
>PUPA01000150.1 GCA_003552885.1 Natrialbaceae archaeon | reverse complement strand
TCCCAGATCTCCCGAAGCTGAAACAACATCTAGCGAGAGGAATCTCACAAATCAACGAACCAAACATCTGGAACTATCTGTGTCCTTGATGAACGGTAAAAATCCATCTGCATCACTATGAGTCCGGGGTGTGGCTATCAGGACCACGGCACTGCCGGGCTCGAAGCTCCCGCTCGTCGGGCACACGAGGCGAGAATCACTGGGGGATCCAACAGGCGAAGGTCTGTATTAGGAGTGTGTCGTATGAAAATTAACGGATTTCGTTTTATTTGTTTCCCCTAGTAGTAGAGGGATAGACAGTGCCAGGTGTATAGCGCGATTGTGGCAGAAGGTTATCTATTATATTGATTCCTAAAAAACGGTATCTCATGACAAAATGTAGTGTCTGTGGAGAAGGTACCAATATGCCCTACACGTGCAACTACTGTGGGCAAAGCCACTGTAAGAGGCATAAATTACCGGAGAAACACAATTGTCCTAACATCGCTGAAGCAAATACACTCGGCCCTGAACTCAGACGCGAGTATCAAACCGCTCCTTCGAGCTCTAAATCAGCATTAAAGGACAGGCGAGTGTGGATTACGGTCGCAGCCGTCCTCGTGGGAGTTCTGATAATTCTACTGCTGCTGTGAGATTACAGCCTCTATTATATGGGCCGTCGACAGTCCACACCAACCGGGAAATCAGAGACATCCTCGCCTACTCCGACAACGAGCGTTGCCTCCCGATCACAAGCAAGTGCGCTCTGTGTCGGTCTCACTCCCGTGTTCTTCAGGACGTGGACACGGAATCGATCCAGAATTCATCCCTGTCCCCACATTAGTGAGAACATGCCGATGGTAGATTCGAAGGGTCGGAGCGTTCTCCCCAAAGCGCTCCGAGAGCGACTCGAACTCGACGCCGGCACCGAGGGCGAAATCCGCGCGGAGGACGACGCGCTCTCGTACGTCTGGGACGTGATCACCGGCGACATCGACGCAGTCGTGCGCCCTATGCCGCGCTGTTCGGTGCACACGCCGTGTTGACGACCTACCACGGGCGCTCGAACGTGGAGGCGTGACGATCGACGACGACTTCGAACGGTTCGACGGCTTCGTGACCGAGGTGAATCCTCACACCCGAGGAGTTCGGGCGACCGAACCGATATCTCGGAAGCGATCCCTGAACGGGTGGCTCACCACCCACCCGCCGAAACCCGTGTATAGACCGCGAACGGAGAGCGAGCGGCGAGTTCGTCCCGTCGCGACGTCCGAGATCCGACGCTCCATCAGTCGGCGACGACCGGTCCGGGCCGGTCGACGCCGAGGAGTTCGTAGGGGTCGGCGTCCCCGGGCATCGCCGGCTCGTAGCCGTCCGCGCCGCCACGTCGTTCGAACTCGGCCACGACGTCGGCCAGCACGGCCGGCTCGGTGAGCAGCTTCAGGAGCGTTCCGCCGATGGCCTTCGAGGCGTACAGCATCCCCTCGGTGCCGGTCGAGCCGCTGGCGGCGACGGCCTGCCAGGAGTGTGCCGGCGTGCCGACCGGCCAGGTGGCGGTCCGCATCCGACCGAGGGGGACGACCTGGCTCACGTCGCCGGAATCCGTAGAGTAAGAGCCGACCGTTCCCGCGTCCGGCGGCTCGATCGGATCGGTGAAGTACGACGCTTCCCGCGCCCGCTCGCGGTCGTCGGGTTCGAGGGCCGCGAGCTGGCCGGAGACGTCGCCCAGGGACGCCCGCAGCTCGGCGGCGAGCGGGTCGTCGACGTCGAACGGGCCGAGCTCGGCCATCGTCTCACCGATCACCCCTCCGAGCCGATCGTTCGGCCGCACGCCGTACATCGCGCTCGTCCGGGTGAGCTCGACGTCGACGGCGGCCATCAGCGCGGCACCCTCGGCGGCGTCGTGGAGCCAGTCGCTCACCTCCTCGACGAGCCCGCGGTTCGGCGCCCGGACGAGGTAGTTGCCGGTGGCCTCCGCCGGGACGACGTTCGCGACGTCACCGCCGTCGGCGATCACGTAGTGGAGCCTGACCGGATCGGGGACGTGCTCGCGCACGTACTCGACGGCCGTGTTGAGCAGCTGGATCGCGTCGAGGGCGCTCCGGCCGGCCTCCGGCGCGGCAGCGGCGTGTGAGGACTTCCCGTGGGCGGTCACCTCGAAGGCGTCGACGGCGAGACACGACCCCGTCGAGGGCGCGTTGTACCAGCCCGGATGCCACGAGACGACCGCGTCGATCGGCTCGAAGACGCCCGAGCGAACCAGGAAGGGTTTGCCGCCGACCGCCTCCTCGGCCGGCGTTCCGACGTAGACGACGGTGCCGTCGACGCCACCGTCGATCGCGTCGGCGACCGCGAGGGCGGCGCCGAGCGAGCCGACGCCGAAGAGGTTGTGGCCACAGCCGTGGCCGGGTGCCTCCGGCTCGACCGGCTCCCGAGTCGCGGACGCCCGCTGTGAGAGCCCAGGCAGCGCGTCGTACTCCCCCATCGTGGCGACGATCGGCTCGCCGCCCCCGTACCGGGCGACGAACGCGGTGTCGAGTCCCCCGGCGCCGACCTCGAGGGCGAAGCCCCGTTCCTCCAGGACCCCGACGAGCCGACGAGCCGCGTACGTCTCCTCCAGTGCTGTCTCCGGGCGCTCCCAGAGATCCCGCGCCAGCGCCGTGAGCCGGTCACGGCGATCTTCGACCGCGCTCGCGATCGTCTCGGTCTGCATGACCGTCGATCACGTGGGATAGAAAAAAGGGTTCCGTCGGTTGGACCCATCCCGCCGCGGCCGTGGCACTCCGACCCATGCCGTTCTTGCCGTTACTGACGATCATAAGGGCTCCCGGCGGTATGCGTATAAAACATGAACGAGGACGAGCGAGAGCCCGCACGCGGTGGGTCCGGGCTCTCGACCCGGAGCGTCCACGCGGGGAGCCGGCCGGACCCCGCGACCGGTGCGCGCGCGACGCCCATCTACCGGACGAGCTCCTACGTCTTCGAGAGCGCGGACGACGCCGCCGCCCGCTACGCCCTCGAACGGCCCGACCACGTCTACTCGCGGATCGGCAACCCGACCGTCGACGCCCTCGAAGAGCGGCTGGCGAGCCTCGAGGGTGGGGCGGGCGCGGTCGCGACGGGAAGCGGAATGGCCGCGCTCGACGCCCTGACGCTGGTGCTCACCAGGGACGGCGAGAACGTGGTCTGCTCGACGGACAGCTACGGCGGCACGACGGCGTACTTCGCACACACCGCCGCCAGACGTGGAATCGAGGCCCGGTTCGTCCCGACCCTCGAATACGATCGCTACCGGGAGGCGATCGACGCCGACACCGCGTTCGTCCACGTCGAGACGGTCGGCAACCCCTCGCTCGTCACCCCCGACTTCGAGCGGCTGGCGGCGATCGCCCACGATCGGGACGTCCCTCTCGTCGTCGACAACACGTTCGCGACGCCGGCGCTGTGTCGGCCGCTCGAACACGGTGCGGACGTCGTCTGGGAGTCGACGACCAAGTGGCTCCACGGCTCGGGGACGACGGTCGGCGGCGTGCTCGTCGACGGCGGGGAGTTTCCGTGGGCCGCGGGCGGCTACGAGGAGCTCGCCGGGGAGAACCCGGCGTACCACGGCGTCGACTTCTGCCGGGACTTCCCGGAGGCGCCCCTGGCCGCGGCCGTCCGCTACCGATCGCTTCGCAGCCTCGGCAACGGCCAGTCGCCGACCGACGCCTGGCACACCTTACAGGGAGTGGAGACGCTCCCCCTGCGGATGGATCGCCACTGTGAGAACGCGGCGATCGTCGCCGACTACCTCACAGACCACCCCGACGTCGCCTGGGTGACCTACCCCGGCCTCACAGACCACCCTACCCACGGCAACGCCACGCGGTATCTCGACGGCTACGGCGGGATGGTGGCGTTCGGGCTCGAGGGCTCGGACACGGGGACCGACGCCGGCGGTGTGGGAGGGAGCGACGGCACGGAGGAAGTCGGATCGACGACTGCACCGGGTTTCGAGGCCGGAAAGCGGTTCTGTGAGTCCGTCGAGCTGGCGAGTTTCCTAGCGAACGTCGGCGACGCGAAGACGCTCGTCATCCACCCCGCGAGCACGACCCACGGCCAGCTCACTCCGGAGGAGCGAGCCGAGGCCGGAGTCACGCCCGACCTGGTGCGGCTCTCGGTCGGCATCGAGGATCCGGCGGATATCCTGGCGGACCTCGAAGACGGCATCGACGCGGCGGTCGGCGGGCGGCCGTCGGGGGGGAAAGCGGCGTGACGACCAGGGAGACGATCGATCTCGGTGCGTTCACCTTCGAGTGTGGGGAGTCGATCCCCTCACTCGAGGTCGCCTACGAGACCCACGGCGAGTTCGACGGCACGAACGCGGTGCTCGTCTGTCACGCCCTGACCGGCAGCGCCCACGTCGCCCGCCGTCCCGACGCCGACGACGGCACCGCCGGCCAGGCCCGTGCGTGGTGGGGCGACGTCGTCGGGCCGGGGAAGGCGGTCGACACCACGGAGTACTACGTCGTCTGTGCGAACGT
>PUPA01000092.1 GCA_003552885.1 Natrialbaceae archaeon | reverse complement strand
GTCTCGACGGCGATCGGAGGGGCCTCGGATGGGGTTACCGCATCGAATCGAGCGACCGGACGGTGTCGGAGACGATCCACGCGGTCTCGCTGTCGGGCTCTTCGAGACAGAGGGCGAAAAACGAGTCGCGGCCGTCGTCGACGGTGATTCGGTAGCCACGGCCGGTCAGCGCCACGGGATCCGGTTCGGGGGGACTCACGGCCCCACTTGGGACCCGCGGGACATAACGGGACCGGTCACTCGTACAGCGGGAACCGTTCACAGAGGCCGTCTACGGTCCGACGGACGTCCGCGATGACCGCCTCGTCCTCGGGGGCGTCGACCACCCGAGCGATGCAGTCGCCGACGGTTCGGATCGCCTCCTCGTCGAACCCGCGGACGGTGAGTGCGGCCGTCCCGGCGCGGATGCCACTCGGGTCGAACGGGCTCCGGGTCTCGCCGGGGACCGTGTTGCCGTTGAGGACGATGCCGGCTTCCTCGAGGGCCTCCTCGGCGTCCCCGCCGGTCGTCTCCGGGTGGGAGGGACGCAGGTCGACGAGCACGAGGTGGGTGTCGGTTCCGCCGGAGACGAGCGAGAGGCCGTTGTCGGCCAGCGTCTCCCCGAGGGTCCGGGCGTTGGCGACGACCTCTTCGGCGTACGCTTCGAACTCCGGCTCGAGGGCCTCGGCGAAGCCGACTGCCTTGCCCGCGACGTTGTGCATCAGGGGGCCGCCCTGACCGCCGGGGAAGACGGCCGCGTCGATGGCGTCGGCGTGTGCCTCCTCACACATCACGATCCCACCACGGCCGGCGCGGATCGTCTTGTGGGTGCTGCCGGTGACGAAGTCCGCGACCCCGACCGGCGAGGGGTGAACGCCCGCGGCGACCAGCCCGGTGATGTGGGCGATGTCCGCGAGGTGGTAGGCGTCGACGCTCCGGGCGACCGCGTCGATCCGCTCCCAGTCGACCGCCCGGGGGTACGCCGAGTAGCCCGAGACGACGACGTCCGGCTCGAACGCCTCGGCGTGCTCGGCCAGCGCCTCGTAGTCGATCCGGCCCGTCTCGGGGTCGACCTCGTAGGACTCGACGTCGTAGAGCTGGCCGGCGAAGTTCGCGGGGTGGCCGTGGCTCAGGTGACCGCCGTGGCTGAGATCGAGCGAGAGGATCTTATCGCCGGCTTCGAGGACGGCGTAGTAGACGGCCTGGTTGGCCTGGGTCCCCGAGTGGGGCTGGACGTTGACGTGGTCGGCGCCGAACAGCTCCTCGGCGCGCTCGATCGCGAGCCGTTCGACCTCGTCGGCGTGTCGGCAGCCACCGTAGTAGCGCTCCCCCGGGTAGCCCTCCGCGTACTTGTTCGTCAGGACGCTCCCCTGGGCGTCGAGGACGGCCTCGCTGACGTGGTTCTCGCTCGCGATCATCGAGAGCGTCGACCGCTGACGTTCGATCTCGGCCTCCAGGGCGTCGGCGGCGTCGGGGTCGACCTCCCGAACGTGGTGGTGATCCATGTCTGTCACGGCGTCAGGCCGACGCATAAGTGTACCTTTCGGAGCCAAAACGGGGTTGATTTCGAACCGATCGCCGGTCGAACCGACGGCCAGCTCACGGGGGAGAAAAAAGCCTGTCGCCGGCGGTCCCGTCACGAAACAACACTCGTAGCGATCCCGACACGAATAGCCGGACTGGCGACGTCGAGGTCGGCCCGTCATATCAGTAGAGCTAACTTCGCGGCGTTCGACCGGCCGGCGTGAATGATCGAGTGGGAGACGACCGACGACGGCCTCAGGGTGGTCGACGCCGAGGCCGCGGAGCTCCGGATCCACTCGGAGACGCTGTCGATCGAGGGACCCGGCCACGCCGTCGACCGACCCGTCGACGCCACGGTCGCCGTCACCGCCCGCGAGCTCCGACTCCCCCACGCCGTCGTCCACGCACGCTCGCTCGCCCGTGAGCGGTGCTACGAGCTCGATCCGGCCGGCGACCCACTCGAGTTGCCTCCGGACGAGTACCTCCTCGACGTCGACGCGGCTATCAAGACCTGCCTCCGTTTTGCCGGCGGAGCGACGGTCGCACGGACGGACGACTTCGGACACGTCGTGATCTCCCTTCCCGAACGACGGCGGGTGGTCCTCGGCTTCCGGAGCCGGCACGAGCTTCCCGTCGGCCGGATCGTCACCCCACTGGAGCCGGCCGCGCTGGCGACGGCCGTCTCGAAGCTGCCCTCGGCGCTGAAGACGGCGAGTCCCGATCGGAGCTATCCGAGTCTCCGGGGACACCCACCCCTGCTCGAGGTCGGCGAGGAGCTGTCGGTGCCGGCCGGGATCGACGCCGCGGTCCCCGAGACGGGAGTCGAGGTCGTCGTGGAGCCGAGCACGGCGCGGCTGCTGGCCGTCGCCCCCCTCGCGTACTACCTCGGGGCGACCGTCCGTGTGGGCGAGCACGGCCCGTTCGTCCGTGCGCCGGAGGTGGCCGTCGAACGGCCGATCGAGCCGGACGCGTTCGAACGCGAGGTCGGCCGGCTGTTGCGACGCTGTTTTTTCCTCGACTCGCTGGTCCGCAACGCGGGTCCCCACGGGACCGAGCTCGCGGAGGCGAGCATGCTCGAAGCACTCGAGCTCGACGCCGAGGAGCTCTACCGGGCGACGCCCGCAGAACGGCTCTCGGTGTACCTCCAGGTGCCCCACGCCGCGGTCGAACACCGGCTTCCCGACTGGCATCTCTCGACGTACGTCGACCCCGGGCCGGCGGCCGTAGAGGTGCTCCCGTTCCTGCTCGATCGGATGAGCCTGGTCTTCCCGGCACGGACGGCCGAACTCGAGGGTCGGGAGCTGATCGAGCGATCGCTCGCGGACTTCTACCGGCCGGGAGCCGACGAGGTCGCCTCCGTCGACGTCGTGAAACCGGAGCTCCGGACGGGCTTGCTCCACGGCTGGCTCGCCGACGGCGTCCCGATAGACGTCTTCAACGCGAGCCCGGCTGCCTACCGCAACCGCCTGGAGCGACTTCGCAGTCGACGCGAGTCGATCTCGATCCGGCTGGTGGTCAACGATCCGGGGATGAGAACGGAAACCGAGGGCGTCACAGAGACCCTCGACGGCCGGGCCGAGGAGCTCCCGATGGAGCTGACCGCCGACGAGGGGCTGCCCGTAGCCGAGCTGGCACGACTGCTCGAGGCGGACAACGAGTTCGTCCACTTCGTCGGCCACTGTGAGGTCGGCGGACTGGTGTGTCCGGACGGCACGCTCTCGACGGCGAGTCTCGATCGCTGTGGCGCAGAGACGTTCTTTCTGAACGCGTGTGGCTCCTTCTACGAGGGACGGGAGCTGATCGAGAAGGGCAGCGTCGCCGGTGCGGTGACGGTCGCGACGGTCCTCAACGACCACGCCGTCACCGTCGGCACGACGTTCGCCCGGCTGCTCGTCTACGGCTTCAGCGTCGAACGGGCGCTCGGGCTCGCCCGGCGGCGGATCATGATGGGCAAAGATTACACCGTCGTCGGCGACGGCACCCACTCGCTGACCGGCGAGCTCCCGACGACCGTCCACCTCGAGCGGTTCGAGGGCGGGTTCGGACTCACACTGGCGTGTTACGCAGCCGAGGAGGCCGGCCGCTACTACGTCCCCCACGTCGAGGGGAACCGCCACTCGTTTCTCTGTGGGACCGAGTCGACGTTCGTCCTCGACCGGGCGGCGCTCGCCGGCTTCCTCCGGGAGGTCGACGCGCCGGTCATCTACGACGGTGACCTCCGCTGGTCGACCGAGCTGAGCTCGGCGATCGTGGACGATCAGGGGCCGCCGTAGGAGCTGATCCGCCGCATCCGAGCCGCCGGTCGTCCGCTCCAGCCGACGACCGCCGACCACGTTCGGCGGGGCGGATCGAGCCACGTCCTCGCGTCGGTCAGCACACCCATGGCCGGCTGATTTCAGGCACAGTATAAGTACGTGTCGCCAGTTCCACGGCGTCCGGAATCGTCCCCGCCACCCGGACGGTGGCGTCGGCCCGTCGACGCGGACGGCCCCCGTGGTCAGTCCTCGCCGAGGGCCTCCCGGATCGCCTCGCGTTCGCGATACAGCGCCGCGAGTTCGTCCTCGATCCGGCCGGCCACGAGCCGTTCGCGTTCGTCCGCGCTGAGCCGGTCGGTCGCGACCGCGGCCGTCCGCAGACGTCCGTACTCGGGATCGTCCGACAACGCCCGAACCGTCCGGAGCGCGGCGACGGCCTCCTCGCCCGCGATTCGGTCGACGAGCGGCCGGAGCTCGCGGACGCGATAGCGGAGCTCGGCGGCCGCCGGCGGCGGCCAGTCGACGGTCAGCGGCCCGGCGTCGAGCCCGTCGAGGTACGTCCGCCGGGTCGCGACGGTCCGTTTGAGCGTGTCGGCGTTCTCGACGAGGTGAGAGAGCTTCGAGCGGGAGTACTCGGCGTACTCGAGCAGCTCCGGGATCGGACGGTTTCCGGCCGGATCGCTCTCGACGTACGCCGAGAGTTCCTCTGGCGGGGACTCGAACGGGACGAGCGGATACCACTCCGC
>PUPA01000028.1 GCA_003552885.1 Natrialbaceae archaeon | reverse complement strand
TACCGTTTCCCGTCGGCGGCGACGACAGAGGAGAGTGCGGTCCGCACCTCCTCGACTTTCGGCTCCCCGAGGACGTCCTCGCGGCCGAACAGCCGGACGGAGCTCTCGAGCACCTCCGCGATCACGGCGAGTCGGTTCACTTTCAGTGTCGTCCCGGTCGAGGTGATGTCGACGATGGCGTCGGCCATCTCGACGTGGGGGGTGAGCTCGGTCGCGCCCGTCACCTCGACGATGTCGGGCTCGACCCCGTGGGCGTGGAAAAAGTCGCGGGTGATCCGCGGGAACTCCGTCGCGACGGTCCGTCCGTCCAGCTCGTCGACCGACTCGATCGTTCCCTCTTCGGGGGCGGCGAGCACGAGCCGACACCGGCCGAACTCGAGGTCGAGCAGCTCCTCGACGTTCGCCGCTCCAGACTCGCGGACCTGATCGAGCCCCGTCACGCCGAGGTCGGCCGCGCCGTCGGCGACGTACTCGGGGATGTCCGCCGCCCGGGCGAAGAGGACGGTGACGTCCGGATCGACCGTCGCGGCGTACAGCTTCCGGTCGGCGCCGTTCTCGAGGTGGAGTCCCGCCCGCTCTAGGAGATCGATCGTCGGCTCGTGCAGGCGGCCCTTGTTGGGGACGGCGATGCGCATTTGGCGCCGCTACGGGGTCGGGTGGGAACTGTCTTTCCATCTCGGTCCGGAAGAGTATCCTCTCGACGCCCCTCGGCCGGTGGAGCGTCCGGTCCGAGGGGACTCCCCTCGACCCGCCGACCGTCCGTCCCGAAAGGACGTCCGATCAGCTCCCTGCCGCGTCGGCGAGCTCGAGGCGGTCTTTGACGTTCTCGAGGGTCGTCCGGAGTTCGCGTTCGTTGTACCGACGGACGAACGGGTCGGCGACGGCAGAGAGTACCCTGCCGGGGAGCTCGTAGCTGGCTGCGTAGGTGATTTCGGTTCCCCCTTCGACCGGTTCGAAGGAGATCCGGATCTCCCCCTCGAGGTCGCCGTCCATTTCGAAGACCATCAGCTCCCCTTCCTCGTGGGTCGTCTCCACGAGCGCGCCGTCCAGGCCGATGCCGGCCATCCGGTAGGTGTGTTCCACGCGCTTGCCACCGTTCTCGAGTGGCTCGATGTTCCGCACCTCCGCGAGGCTCGGGGTCACCTCGGCGTGGTTCTCGGGGTCGTCGAGGAACGCGAAGGTCTCCTCGATCGGTACGTCCACTCGAACGGTTTCGCTGACCGAGACCATACCCGAGACCACTACCCCCAGAATAAAAGAACTCCCGGTGGGACTCCGGCGGAGAGGTAAAGCCCGCGTGTGGGTTCGGCCGACGGACGAGTGAGGTCTCAGGTGGCACGGGCTTTGGAACGTTCGGCCCCGAGACGCCGTGGCCTTTGTTTCGAAGATATCTCGCGAACGAATCGAGCTTCCCGATGGAAAACCCGCATTAACCCGGACCGCCTACTGTACCCATGGAAACCAGACGGGCGCACGTCGAGATCACGGGTATGTCCTGTTCGACGTGCTCGGGAACCGTCGAGGACGCCCTGGAGGACCTCGACGGCGTGGTCGCGGCCAGCGCCAACTTCGCGACCGACGAAGGGACCGTCGAGTACGATCCCGGGGTGGTCGGTCTCGCGGAACTCTACGGCGCGATCGAGGACGCGGGGTTCGAGGCCGCTTCGGCGTCCCGGACGGTCACCGTCCTCGGGATGTCGTGTTCGACCTGCTCGGGCGCGGTGGCCGACGCCCTCGAGGACGTCCCGGGAGTCGTTCGCGCGGACGTTAACTTCGCGTCCGACGAGGCTCAGGTCACGTACAACCCGGTCGACGTCTCGCGCCGGGAGCTGTACGACGCGATCGAGGACGCGGGCTACGAGCCGGTTCGCGAGGACGACGGGGGCGAAGACGAGGGCGGCCGCGAGCGTGCGATCGAGGGCGAACTCCGCCGCCACCGACGGCTCGTGGTCGGCGGCGGGCTGCTCACGCTGCCGTTCGTGCCGATGATGGTCGACATGGTGCTCGACGCCTTCGGGGTGGCGTCGCCGATCCCGATGGCGATCGCCCACCCGCCGGGCTGGCTCGAGTTCCTCCTCGCGACGATCCTGATGGCCACCCTCGGCAAGGAGTTCCTCGTGGGGGCCTACCGGGCGTTCTCACACGACCGACGGGCAAACATGGATACGCTCGTGGCCGTCGGCACGAGCGCCGGCTACGTCTACAGCGTGGCCGTCCTCGGCGGGCTGCTCGTCGGCGGGCTCTACTTCGAGGCCGTCGCGTTCATCCTCTGGTTTATCACCCTCGGCAACTGGCTCGAGGTGCGCTCGAAGGCGCGGGCGGGCAACGCCCTGCGTGAACTCCTGCAGATGGAGGCCGACGAGGCGACCGTCGTCGTCGACGGCGAGGAGAAGAAAGTCCCACTCGAGGACGTCCGGGTCGGCGACGTGATGAAGGTCCGACCAGGCGAGCGGATTCCGACCGACGGCGTCGTGCTCGAGGGTCAGAGCGCGGTCGACGAGTCGATGCTCACCGGCGAGTCGGTCCCCGTCGAGAAGGGCGTCGACGACGAGGTCGTCGGCACGACGGTGAACCAGAACGGGGTCCTGTCGGTGGAGGCGACGAAGGTCGGCTCGGAGACGGCGATTCAGCAACTCGTCGAGCGGGTCAAAGAGGCACAGTCCCGCCAGCCGGAGATCCAGCGGCTGGTCGACCGGGTGAGCGCCTACTTCGTCCCGGCGGTGATCGTCAACGCCGTCGTCTGGGCACTACTCTGGCTCGTCTTCCACGAGCAGCTCTACGCGTTCGTCTCCGCGCTCCCCCTGTGGAGCCCCGTCGGCGGCGGTCCGGTCGTCGGCGGCGTCCCCGTATTCGAGTTCTCGGTGGTCGTCCTCGCCTCCGCCCTGCTCATCGCCTGTCCCTGTGCGCTGGGGCTCGCGACGCCCGCAGCGACGATGGTCGGCTCGACGCTCAGTGCGACCAACGGCGTCCTGTTCAAAGGCGGCGACGTCTTAGAGCAGGTTCGGGGTATCGACACGGTCGTCTTCGACAAGACCGGGACGCTGACCCGCGGCGAGATGGCCCTGACCGACGTCGAACTCGTCGACGACCGAGCGAGCCCCGACGGCGGGACCGACGCCACGCCCGACGGTGGCGTCCTCGAGGGGCCCATCTCCGAGGAGGACCGCGAGTCGTTCGTCCTCGGCGCGGCGGCGTCGGCCGAATCCGGCTCCGAACACCCGATCGCGAAGGCGATCGTCGACGGGGCCGCCGGGCGCGGCGTCGAGCTCGGCGACGTGCGGGCGTTCGAGAACGTCCCGGGCCACGGCGTGCGTGCGGAGACCGACCGCGGAACCGTCCTCGTCGGCCGGCGAAAGCTCCTCGAGGACGCCGGAATCGACCCCGGGCCCGCCGAGGAGACCCTCGCCCGGCTCGAATCCGAGGGGAAGACGGCGATCACCGTCGCCGTCGACGGCAGGCTCCTCGGGGTGCTCGCGGTGGCCGACGAGGTCCGCGAGAGCGCGAGGGAGACGGTCGCGGCGCTTCGCTCTCGTGGGACCGAGGTCGTGATGCTCACCGGCGACAACGAGCGGACGGCCCGGGCGGTCGCCGAGGCCGTCGGCATCGACCCCGCGAACGTCCGCGCGGAGGTGCTCCCGGAGGACAAAGCCGACCACGTCGAGGCCCTCCAGTCGGACGGGTCCCGGGTGATGATGGTCGGCGACGGCGTCAACGACGCCCCCGCGCTCACCGCGGCCCAGGTCGGCGTCGCCATCGGCTCGGGGACCGACGTCGCCATCGAATCCGCGGACGTCACCCTGATGCGCGACGATCCCGCCGACGTGCTCAAGGCCGTCCGAATCTCCGAGGCGACGATCTCGAAGGTCCGCCAGAACCTCTTCTGGGCGTTCGTCTACAACACGACGCTGGTCCCGATCGCCTCCCTCGGCCTATTAAATCCCGCACTCGCCGGCCTGGCGATGGCGACCTCGAGCGTGAGCGTGATGACGAACAGCTTGGCGTTCGCGGCCTACGACCCCCACGAGGAGTACCGGCCGCTGGCGCTCAGACCCCTCGAGTGGCTCCGTCGGTAGCGGTCACCGACGACGGACGCGACCGAGGACCGCCCGCCTGTCGGCTACGAACCGGTACAGCGGCTCGCGGAGCCGTCCGCTTCCCGGTACCGTCTCGAAGACGAGAGCGCCGTACCGCTCCGGGCTATCCAGGCGACGGCCGATCTCCTCGACCGCCGCCCCACAGGAGTAGACCTCCCGGTCGGTCAGCAGGTGGACACACTCCTCGTAGTCCGGTGGCAGCCTGGCGAGCTGGTCGGGCGAGAGTTCGGAGAAGCCGACGAGCTCGAACTCCCCCCGGGCGGCCGCGTAATCCGCACCCCAGCCACAGAACCCACAGTCGTCGTCGTACACCAGACGCGGCGGGTGCTCGTCCATACCGGGGTGTGGGGCCGACCGCCGAAAAGCGCCACGGCAGCTGGGGATCCGCCCGGGGAGTCACGCTTTTAACCCCTGGTCACGCACGTATGCGTGATACCAATGGCCATAGATCCGC
>PUPA01000167.1 GCA_003552885.1 Natrialbaceae archaeon | reverse complement strand
GGGGAGGCCGAAGCGAGCGTCCACGGCGAACCGCTCGAGTCGATCCACTTCCACGAGGTCGGCGCGGACGACGCGATCGCCGACGTCGTCGGGGCCGTGTCGTTGCTCGCCGATCTCGGGGTCGAGCGCGTCGTGACGACGCCGCTCTCGGCCGGCGGCGGGACGACGTCGATGAGCCACGGCGAGTACCCCGTCCCCGGCCCCGCGGTGGTCGAGGTCGCCGAACGGGCCGACTGGGCCCTCGTCGGCGGCCCCGTCGACCGCGAGCTGCTCACCCCGACGGGGGCGGCGATACTCGGCCACCTCGCCGACGGCGTCGACGCCGTACCGCCTCTCGAGGTCGAGGGATCGGGCTACGGCGCCGGCGGCTACGACCTCGATCCGCGGCCGAACGTCCTCCGCGCGCTGATCGGCGAGGCGACCGGCGACCTCGTCCGCGAGGAGATCGCCGTCCTCGAGACCACCCTCGACGACGCGACCCCGGAGGTGCTCGGCGGCCTCCAGGGGAGTCTCGCGGCCGCCGGAGCGCGGGACGTCACGATCCTGCCGGCGACGATGAAAAAGTCCCGACCGGGCCACCTCGTGAAGGTCGTCTGCAAACCCGGGAACCGTCGGCGGCTCGCCCGCCGGCTGGCCGAGGAGACCGGCACCCTCGGCGTCCGGGACGCGGGCGTGAGACACCGCTGGATCGCCGACAGGCGGTTCGAGACGGTCGCCCTCGAGATCGACGGCGACCGCCACGAGGTGACGGTCAAGGTCGCGAGCGACGCCGACGGGGCCGTCTACGACGTGAGCGCGGAGTACGACGAGGCGGCGGCCGTCGCGGCCGAGACCGGCCTGTCGGTCCGGGAGGTGCTCCGACGGGCCGAACGGACGTTCGCGTCCACGGAGGGGTAGCGGCCGTCGACACGTGCCCTCTCCGCCCCCGAGGTCAGCACGCGTCCTCCCCGTCTCCGCCGTCGACACCCTCTCGCCCCACCGTCACGGCACGTTCTTGCGGGTTCGTCCCTACGGGTTCGTCGAAGCTTCTACCGTGGTCGCCGTCCCCGCCGAAAAAACGATCCTCGGACCGATCCCGCCGGTCGGGTTGGGATCAGGTGTTCTGCTGGAAGAAGTCGCCGAAGCTGAAGGAGAACCCGCCGTCGCCGCCGTCACCGGAGGTGGCACTACCGCCGTCGCCACCGTCGCCGCCGTCGCCGCTGCCGCCGGTGACGTCACCCGACTGGGCGCCGTCGCCGCCGTCACCGCCGTCGCCGCCGCTACCGAACAGGACGCCGTCGCCGCCCTCGCCGCCGTCACCGCCGTCTCCTTCGGCTGCCGACACGGCGTCGCCGCCGGTGCCGTCGCCGCCGTCGCCACCGGCTCCGCCGGCGGCGATCGAATCACCGCCGGATGAGCCGGCGGACGTCGTCACGTCCGCGGTGTTCTGGTCTGCGGCCACCGCCCCTGCACCGAACATGAACAGACAGCCCACGGCCACCGCGACCGTGAGTGCCACCGTCAGTGTGCGTCTCATGATGTGGTTATCGAGTTGTGATTGTCGTCCGTCGGTTCGTTCCCGTGCGTGTCAGTGATCGTCAGCGTCGTTCAGCTGTTGATGTTCTGCTGGAAGACGTCGGAGAAGCTCAGCGCGAGCCCCCCGTCGCCGCCGTCACCGGACTCGGCGTCGCCGCCGTCGCCGCCGTCGCCGCCAGTGCCGTCACCGCCCTCGGTGTCACCCGACTGGGCGCCGTCACCGGCGTCGCCGCCGTCGCCGCCGTCGCCGAGCAGACCGTCACCGCCGTCGCCGCCGTCGCCGCCGTCGCCGATGACGATCGAGCCGGCGTCACCGCCGGTTCCGTCCCCGCCGTCTCCGCCGTCTCCGCCGACGGCGATCGAGTCTCCGCCGGAGGCGTCGGCAGAGGTGGTCACCTCAGCGGAGTTCGACTGGTAGACGTTCTCGCCCGCGGCCACCGCTCCTGCACCGAACATGAACAGACAGCCCACGGCCACCGCGACCGTGAGCGTCACCGTCAGTGTGCGTCTCATGGGTTTTTGATCTCTGGTTTTCGGACACGCGCGACGCTGTGGCTCTTCGGAGACGACCCGACCCTTCCCGTCCGGAGCGCTGTCCGACCGAGGCGAACGGTGATATCCGTGATTAAATCGAGACACGGTTACGGGAGGAATAGTACCGTTTCGCCCGACTTTCAGCCCGAAGCTACATACTGAAAACGGTCCGCCCGAGCCGACTATCGTCCCGTCTGGACAGTCTCCGGGCCGTTTCGCCCGCGCCGACGAGACCGTCGACCGTCTTCGGGCCGTCCCGCCCGCCTCCGGACCGCCGTGGTCGCCTCCGGGCCGCGTCCGTTCGGCCGCGTCCTCTCCCCGGGCCCGGCCGACCGGCGACCGCCGGCCAATGGATCGGGGCGTCCCCCTCGAACCGCGTCGGTCCGACCGGTTTTCCACCCCCTACCGACGGATGGGGGAGGGACGGACGCGACCTGGGGCCGGCCGGCGTCGATCCGCCCGGCCGAATACGCCACGACCGGGGCGGACCGTAGCCACCGGTTTCGATCGTTCGAGGTCGGGGACCGTCACGGTAGCCCCCTTCTTCTCCGCCCTAACGCACAGATAACGAAAACGGTCTCCGATGGACGACAGTTCGCGTTACACGACTGTAACGAAACGACTACGATCACCATGGCTACGAATCACAGACACACGAGGACGTCACGGCTCACGGCGGTGCTCGTCGCGGCCGCGGTCGTCCTCTCGGTTTTCGCAGCCGCCACACCGGCGGCCGCGGCGGACACCGACGGAACCGACGGAGTCCAGGTACTCGACGACGACGAACACCTCTACTTGGTGTTCGGCGCCGACGTCGGCAACCAGTCGATAGCGGAGTACGTAGAGGAGAACAACCCGACCGACGACGACCCCTCGGCCGGGGACGTCGTCCAGTACTCGGACGTCACGCAGGTGAACGTCGACGTCGAAGGCGAGGCGTCGTCGGTCTCCATCGACGGCGGCCAGGCGGTGGCCCTCCGGGACGCCAGCCAGCAGAACGCCAACTCCCAGACCGGTGAGGCGACCGCCGAGCGCCACACCGCCGAGAGCTACGAGGCCGGCTTCGAGAACGTCGGCGACGTCTACCTCGTCTTCGGCGACGGCGGCGGGGACAGCTTCGACGGCTGGGCCGTCGTCGACGGCGACGGCGAGGTCAGCCAGAGCGCCGAGGCGACGGTCGGACAGAGCCAGACGGTGGGGCAGGCGAACGTCAACGAACGGACCACCGCGCTCGCGTTCGCGGAGAACGACAGCTCGGCGACCGCGATCCAACAGACCAGACAGTCGAACCGGAACCTCCAGGAGGCGTCCGCGGAGGCGACGACGGTCGTCGACGACCGCCTCGACGACGGGGAGAAGCGAGCCTACGGCGAGCGGAAGAAAGGCCCCGACGGACCCGAAGCGACCGTCGAGCAGGACCAGGAGGTCGAACAGCTCAACGTGAACGAGGAGGCCGCCGCGGTCGCGGTCGCGGTCGGCGAGGGATCGACCGCGACGGCGATCCAGCTCACCGACCAGTCGAACCTCAACGAGCAGGTCGGCTTCGCCGAGGCCGTCGAGATCATGCTCGAGGACGCCGGGATGAACGTCGCCGCCGCCGGTCCGGGCGCCGCCGACGCCGTGGACCGGACGGGCGACGGTGAGGTCAAGTCCGATCCCAAAGGCGACCACTCCCCGGAGACCACGGAAGCCACCGTGAGCCAGGTCCAGGGCGTCGAACAGGTCAACTTCAATTCCGAGAGCTCCGCGGAGGCGGTCGCCACCGACGGTGGCGACGCGACGGCGATCCAGCTGACCTACCAGCAAAACCGCAACGCCCAGATCGGCTCGGCCGTCGCCGTCGACGCCTTCGAGGAGGTGTTCCCCGAGCCAGGCGAGAAGAAAGTCGACCACGGTGACGGGCCACACCACGAACACGTCGCCTACGAGAGCGTCCACTACACCAACAGCACGTCGCTCGTCCTCGACGGCGATGGGGTCGCCGACGCCGACCACGTCGCCGTCGACTACGACGGGGCCAGCCAGCACGCCGAGGCCGACCAGTACACCACCGCGGAGCTAGAGCAGTTCCAGCAGGTCACACAGCTGAACGAGAACAGCCAGTCGGCGATCGCGGTCGCCGAGGGCGGCTCCGCCAGCGCGTTACAGGTCACCCTCCAGGAGAACGAGAACGTCCAGCTCGCCGCGATCGAGTCGGTCTCGATCACCGAGATCCCGCGTGATCCGGCGACGATCCCGACCGTCACGGTCGCCGACGACACGCCGAGTGACGTGGCGACGGTCACCGTCGCCGACGACGCGCCCGACGAGGAGAAAAAGACGGCCGAGGACACCCCGCGCGATACGGCGATCGTCACCGTCGCAGACTGACACCGACCGACGGGGTTCGGTCGCCGACCGACGCCCCGGACGGCAGCGTTTATCCGGCTCGCCCTCCGGGGTACGGGCATGGAACCTGGTGAGGTCCGCGAGGTGACCGCCGGCGACTGCACCGACACCTACTACGTCGAGACCGGGATGTACGACACCACCGGCTACGGCGCGGTGTACGTGATCGACGACGAG
>PUPA01000033.1 GCA_003552885.1 Natrialbaceae archaeon | reverse complement strand
GGCGAGCCGGTCGCCGTCGACCTCGTCCGGGAGCCGACGATCCCGGCCACCGTCCTCGATCCGCGGTCGTGGTGTGAGCTGCTCGGGCTCGCCCCCGAGAGCGGCGCCGGCGCGCTCGTCTGGCAGGCCGCCCGAGAGCGTCGATCCCTCGAGGGGATGGCCGACCACCTCCGGACCGTCGACGCCCCGTCGGCCGACCGGCGCGCGGCGACGAACCACCTCGCACTCGCCGACGCCTGGGAGGTGTTCGAGCCCGATGGGCTCGACGCCGACGCCCTCGCCGGCGACGCGGTGTCGGTAATCGACGTCTCCGGGCTCGACGCCGCGCCGGCGAGCGCCGTCTGCCGCGGCGTCGCCGAGACGCTCTACCGCGCCCGCCT
Source organism: Natrialbaceae archaeon (assembly GCA_003552885.1). Lineage (GTDB taxonomy): Archaea > Halobacteriota > Halobacteria > Halobacteriales > Natrialbaceae > Tc-Br11-E2g8. The sequence continues at coordinate 4,240 of PUPA01000033.1, read as the reverse complement.
CGAAGGCGACGTCGACCGGCTGCCGTGGCTGCTGATCGACGAAGCCCACGCTTTCTTCGGCGGCGTCGCCGACGCCGCACTGAGGACGATCCTCACCCGCGGACGGGCACCGGGGGTGAGCCTCGTGCTCGCGACCCAGCGCCCGAGCGCGGTTCCCGGCGTCGCGATCTCACAGTCCGACGTGTTGGTCTCCCACCGGCTGACCGCGGAGGCCGACCTCGATGCGCTCGCGGCCGCCCGGCCGACCTACCTCGATGGCGACCTCGCCGAGCGGCTCCCGGCCGAACCCGGCGAGGTGGTGATCGTCGACGACGCCACCGAGACGGTCCACGCCGCACGCATCCGTCGGCGCGATACGCCTCACGGCGGTGACAGCCCGAGCGCCCGTGAGCTCGCCGCCGACTGACCGATGACGGACAGAACGGACCTCGAGCGGTTCGACCGGCGGCTGTCGGCGGTCGAGCGGGTCGTCGTCGACGGCGAGCGTGGCGTCGCAGAGCTCGCGACCCTCGATTCGCTCGTCGAGACCGTCGAGGCCATCGAGGCGCGCGTCGAGTCCCAGGAGCGTCGCCTGGCCGAGCACGAGGCGGCCGTCGAGTCGATCGAGGGCTACGTCGGGAGCGTCGAGGCGGTAAACGAGGAGGTCGAACGACGAGCGGCGACGGCCGTCGCGACGGTCGACCGGCTCGAGCGCCGGCTGGAGCGTCTCGAGGGCGAGCTCGACGGGCTCCAGGGTGGGATCCTCGAGGAGCCGGAAATCGAGGGTGAGAGAGACGGTCGGGGAGTCGACGAAGGTGGCCAAACCGACACTCCGGCGGGAGGGGACGAGGACACGGAAGCCGATTCGGGAACCGGGGCCGCCAGTCGCTTCGAGTTCGGACGGATCGAGGGTGAGCCCGAGCGGGCTGCCGCGGAGCTTCTCGGTGATCGTTCGGCCCCGGACGGGTCCGCCACGCCGGCGGACCAGCGCGAGGTGGACGCCACCCTCGGTGGCGACGACACCCACGGCACGTCCGCGGCCGGCGCGTCCGGAGACGCCACGACGTCCGGGCCGGAGGACGATCGAGGCGACGGCGGACTGCTCGCGTCGTTGCGTTCTCGGCTGCCGTGATCCGGTACGTTCTGGCCGCGTTGCTCGCGGCGGCGCTCGTCGGGCTCGCGGGGGCGGCCCTCGAGACCGGCGCGGGCGAGGCGAGCGAACGACAGCTGGAGGTCGCGATCGCCGACGTCGAGTCCGCGGCCGTAGCGCTCGACGGCGAGGAGCTCTCACCGCCCGACCACCCGGATCCCCAGCGGGTCGTCGAGCTCTCGCTCCCGACCGAGTCACTCGTCACCGCCGGCGTCTCACACCTCGAGATCGAACCCGTCGCGGACGCCGACGCGAGCGTCGTCCGGTACACCCTCTCTGACGGCACGACCGGCCGGGAGCTCATAGACCGACGGATCGTCTACCGCGATCGGGCCGACGACCGGTCCACGGAGATCCGCGACGGTGGCACCCGGCGGCTCAGGCTCGTCCTCCTGGCGGACGGGGAGGGCGACCCCGTCGTCGTCGTCGACCCGCCCGAAGCCGACCGTCCTCGGTAGCCACGGCCGTCCGGCCACGGCTCGAGGGTGGTCCGTGACGATCGCGTCGGGCGGACGCAGCCACGACCGACGGGGCCGTATTCGACACGACGGGGCGCGGGTTTAAGTTCGAGGCCGCGGCCAGGGTCGCCATGCCGCCGGACGTGGCCGCTCGTGCGCTCGGGTCGATCCTGCCGGAGTCGCTGAATCCCTTCCGGACGAGCGCTGCCGACGGCCCGTGTGACTGCGTATTCGAGTTCGACGACGGCCGACTCGTGGTCGACGCGTCGGCCTGCAGCGGGGAGCTCGCGGAGTCGCCGACCTGTCGTCGGGCGGTCGTCGAGGCGCTCGCCGAGCGCGACGCGGAGTCGGTCGTCGTCCACGCCGCGGGGCTCGAACGTCGGTACGACGGCGAGGGGGCGAGGATCCTCGCCGCAGCCGGTCGGTTCGTCGAGCTGGTCGCGAGCCGTGATCGCCCGCTCGCGCGGGCGGTCGCCCGGGATCCGATCGGCGAGGGTCGCCGCCTCCGCAACCGGCTCGACGAGGTCGGCGACGCCGCCGTCGAGGCGGGGCTCCTCGACGCCGTCGACGGGGCAGGAGGGTACGCGGAGGTGTTTCGTCCGCGGATCGGTTTCGAGATCGCCCACTACCACGTCGATCCGTCGATCCCGGACGGGGCCCGCCTCGTCGACGTCCGGGACCTCGAAGGCGGTGGCCTCGCGCGGGTCTATCGCCGCGAGGACCGGTGTCCGCTGTACGTCCCCGAGCTCGCCGACCTCTCGCTGTCGCCGGCCGACCGCCGGCTGATCGTCGACGGGTACGGCGCGATCGCCGACGGCCGGGTCGAGGGCGACCGTGCCCCCTCACGGGCGATCGAGCGCGTCGTCGACGGACCGGTCGATCCGACGCTGGCCGCGGTCCTCGAGAAACACACCGAGGGCTACGGCGTCCTCGAGGACCTGTTCGCAGACCACGGGGTGACGGACGTCTACGTCACCTCGCCGGTTTCGGAGAACCCGCTGCGGGTGGACGTCGACGGAACGGCCATGGAGACGACCGTCCACCTCACCGCGACCGGCGCGAAGGCCCTCGCCTCCCGCATCAGACGGACCAGCGGTCGGGCGTTCTCGCGCGCGGAGCCGACGATCGCGGCGACGGCGTCGCTGTCGAACGGGCGGCGGCTCCGGGTCGCAGGCGTCACCGAGCCCGTCGCCGACGGGACCGCGTTCGCCCTCCGGGAGCGCTCTGAAGACCGGTTTACGCTGCCGGCGCTCGTCGCGAACGGGACGATGTCGGCGGCGGCCGCGGGCTTTCTCTCGACGGCGGTCGAGCGCAACGCCGCGGCGTTGATCGCGGGAACGCGTGGGGCCGGCAAGACGACGTTGCTCGGGGCGTTCTCTACGAGGTCGACCCCGGAACGCGGACGGTGATCATCGAGGACACGCCGGAGCTCCCGGTCGAGCCGTTGCAGTCGGTCGGCCGGGACGTCCAGGCGCTGCGGACCGGCACGGGCGAGGGACCGGAGCTCTCGCCCGCTGAGGCGTTGCGGACGGCACTCAGACTCGGCGACGGGGCGCTGGTTGTCGGGGAGATCCGTGGGGAGGAAGCCCGGGTGCTCTACGAGGCCATGCGCGTCGGCGCGAACGCGAACGCCGTGGCCGGGACGATCCACGGCGACGGCGGGCCGGCAGTGTACGAGCGGGTCGTCTCCGACCTCGGGGTCGAGCCCTCCTCGTTCGGCGCGACCGACCTCGTCGTGACGGTCGGCGCCCGACGGACGGCCGAGGGGCGGCGCCGTCGGCTCGTCCGGATCGAGGAGGTTCACGGGAGCGGCGAGGAGCTCCGGTTCGCACCGCTTTTCTCCCTCGAAGACGGTGTCGCCGTCCCGACCGGCCGGATCGATCGCGGCGAGAGTCGGTTTCTCGACTCGGTCGCCGCCTCGACGGAGACGTACGCCGACGTCAGGCGTGCGGTCGACGACCGCACGGAGCAACTGGGGAGTCTCGCGGCGGACGGGCGGACCACGCCGGCCGAGGTGGCCGCGGCACACGCCCGGAGACGACGGCCGTGATGGGGCCTCTTTCGGCGGCCGTCGACGCCGGCGGATCGCCGATCCGACGGGGGGAACCGGCGTGAACCCGTCGGCCGCCGTCGTCCGTGGTCTCGCCCGGCTCTACCCGTGGGAGGTCGAGGCGAGCGACGAGCTCGTCGACGCGGCCCGGTTCGCGGGGATGCCGTGTGACGCCGAGACGGTTCTCAGGGCCGGTTACGGTGCGGGATTGGTCTGTGCGCTCCTCCCGGTCCCCCTGTCGGTCCGCGGCGTTGATCCGTCGCTCGTGTTGGTCCTGTCGGCCACCGCGTGTCTGGTCGGTATCCACGCGGTCCACTCCTGGCCACACCTCGCGGCGGCGCTTCAGCGAACGGAGGCGCTCGGGGAGGCCCCGACGCTCGTCGGACGGGTCGTGTTGCGGATGGGGATCCAGCCCTCCCTCGAGGGGGCCGTCCGCTTTGCCGCCCGGAGCGGCGAGGGGCCGCTGACTCGGAGCCTCGCCGGCCACGCCGAGCGGGCGAAAGGGACTCCACACGCCGGATTGCTCACCTTCGCCGAGGAGTGGTCCGTCCACTTCCCGGCGTTGCGCCGATCGACGACGCTGCTGGCGACGGCACAGGACGC
>PUPA01000004.1 GCA_003552885.1 Natrialbaceae archaeon | reverse complement strand
GAGGAGCTCTCGATCGTCGTCAACACCGGCGACGACGTGGAGATCGGCGGACTCTTCGTCTCCCCCGACGTCGACACGCTCCTGTTCCAGTCCGGGGGCGTCCTCGACCGCGAGCGGTGGTGGGGGATCGACGGCGACACCCACCGCACCCACAGCGCGCTCGGGGACATCGCCGACGCCGCCGGGTTGCCGACGGGTCCACAGTATCTACCCGAGGAGCGCCAGACCGAGGGACGCCGGCTCTCCAGGTGGCGGCGGTTCTCCGGAGTCGGCGAGTTCATGACGATCGGCGACCGCGACCGGGCGGTTCATCTCACGCGGACGAGCCTCATAGACGAGGGAAAGAGCCTGAGCGAGGCGACCGCGACGCTCGCTTCGGCGTTCGGGACGGCCGTCGAGCTGTTGCCGATGAGCGACGACCCCGTCGCCAGCCTCGTCCACACCGACTGGGGGATGATGCACTTCCAGGAGTACTGGGTCGCCCACCGCGGGGAGCCGTCGGTCCGGACGGTGGAGTTTCGGGGCTCCTCGACGGCCGAACCCGCACCCGGCGTCCTCGAGGCGCTCGAAGACACCGTTGTCATCGGCCCCTCGAACCCCGTCACGAGCATCGGCCCGATGCTCTCGCTGCCGGGTGTCGGCGAGGCCCTCACGGAGACGACCGTCGTCGCCGTCTCGCCGTTTCTCGACGACGAGCCGTTCTCGGGGCCGGTCAGCGAGCTGATGGCCGCCGTCGACGCCGAGCCGAGCACGCAGGGGTTGGCCGCCGCCTACCCGTTCGCGGACGCGTTCGTCGTCGACGGGGACGATCCGGCGACGTTCGATCGGCCGGTCGTCCGGACGGACGTCCGGATCGACGGCCGCGAGGACGCCGCCCGCGTGATCCGTGCGGTCGCCGAAGCGATCGATCGGGTCGAGTGATGTTCGAGCCCCGACTCGCGCTGGCGAGTCTCAGCGGCGAGTCCGACGCCGCCTGGGCCCGCGCCGGCGCCCCCCACGCCGGCGTGGCGTTCCTCGGCGGGATCGCCCTCGACGAGCGCTCCCGGGGGGCCGCCCGCGAGCTCGTCGCCCGCGGCCGCGAGGAGTTTCTTCCGCCCGATCCCCTCACGTTCGTCGACCGGCAGCTCGCGGCCCTCGCCGACGAACCGATCCGGGCCGGCATCAACGTCCGGAGCGCCGTCGAGGGGCCGATCCGGGCGGCCGCGGCAATTTGTCGGCGGCGTGGGGCGATCGTCGAGGTTAACGCCCACTGTCGCCAGCCGGAGCTGTGTGCGGTCGGCTGCGGGGAGACGCTCTTGCGGGACGGACCGCGGCTGTGTTCGTACGTCCGCGCGGCGGCGGAGACGGGCGCGTCGGTCTCGGTGAAAGTCCGTGCCGAAGTCGACGGCGTCGACCTCCCCGGGCTCGCCGCCGCCATAGAGGATGCCGGCGCCGACGCCATCCACGTCGACGCGATGGACAGCGAGCCGGTGATCGCCGACGTCACGGACGCCTGTGGGTTGTTCGTGATCGCAAACAACGGCGTTCGCGACGCGCGGACGGCCGGGGAGTACCTCGATTACGGCGCTGACGCGGTCAGCGTCGGCCGGCCGAGTGACGACCCCACGGTCCTCCGGCGGGTTCGGCGTGCCGTCGAGGTCTGATCGACGCCTAGGCGGTCTGACCGTCGGGATCCGAGCGGGGGGCGGATCTAGAGGAACCGGAACGTCTCGAGGTTCTTCGGCGCGAACGTCCGCATGTTGTACTCGTGGTACAGCGCCGAGGAGAGGTCCTGGACGGAGCGTTCGTCGCCGTGGACACAGAGGACCTTCTCTGGACGGGGGTTCATCGTCTTCACGAAGTTCTCGAGGCCGGCACGGTCGGCGTGGCCGGAGAAGCCGTCGACGGTCTCGACGTCGAGGTTCAGCGTGAGCGTCCCGCGGCCGTCGTCGTTGCGTCCCATCGCGCCGACCTTGTTCGTCGGGATCTCAGACCAGCCGCTCTGAATGCGCCGGCCGAGGGTGCCCTGGGCCTGGTAGCCGACGAACAGGAGCGTCGAGTTCGGATCGGGGCCGACGTGAGAGAGCCAGGACATGATCGGGCCGCCGGTGACCATCCCCGACGTCGAGAGGACGATACACGGATCGCCGTCGGCGACCTCCTGGCGCTCGTCCTCGCCGCGGTCGATGTGGTTGAATTCCTCGGCGAGGAAGGGATTCTCGTCCTCGTGGAAGATCCGGTCTCTGAGCTCGTCTCTGAGGTACTCGGGGTACGTGGTGTGGATCGCGGTCGCCTCCCAGATCATCCCATCGAGGTGGACCGGCATCGAGGGGATCTCCCCCTCGCGCATCGCCTTCTCGAGGACGAGCATGATCTCCTGGGAGCGTCCGACCGCGAACGCCGGGATGAGCACCGTTCCACCCCGTTCGTGAGTCCGGTTTATCACCTTCTTGAGCTTTCGCTCCGAGTCCTCCTGGTCGGTCTGGTAGTCGTTTCGTCCGCCGTAAGTCGACTCCAGGACGAGCGTCTCCACGCGCGGGAAATCGTTGACCGCGCCGTTGAACAGCCGGGTGTCGGTGTAGTGGATGTCACCCGAGAAACAGACGTTGTAGAGGCCATCGCCGACGTGGAAGTGGCTCACCGCCGAGCCGAGGATGTGCCCTGCGTTGTGGAACGTGAGTTTGACGTCGGGGGCGATGTCGGTGACGTCGCCGTACTCCAGTGGGATGCAGTGTTTGATCGCCTCCCGGACCTGCCCGGATTCGTACGGCGGCGTCCGGCCTTCCTTCGCGGCGACGTCCAAATAGTCGAGCGTGAGCAGCCCCATCAGATCACGCGTGGGCTCGGTGCAGTAGATCGGGCCGTCGTAGCCGTACTTGAACAGCAGGGGAATAAACGCCGAGTGGTCGAGGTGGGCGTGGGTGAGCACGACCGCGTCGATCGTCCCCGCACCGCCGCCGAGCGCCTCGGGGGCGTGGAGGTACGGCACCTCGCCCTCGGCGCCGGGTTTGTCGCCACAGTCGATGAGAACGCGCGTCTCGGGCGTCGAGAGGATGAACGCCGCCCGCCCGACCTCCCGACAGCAGCCGAGCGTGGTGATCCGGACGTACTCGTCGTCGGACATCTCCCGCCGGTGGATCTGCCGGCCGACGCGCTCTAGGATGTCCCGGCGTTCGTCTCGCTCCTGTTTGAGGAAGTTCCGGACGTTCGAGACGGTCGAGGACTCGATCGGCGGCGTCCGGACGACCTCCGGCGTCCAGCCGACGGTCTTCGTGATCTCCCGGAGCGTCGAGCCGTGGCGGCCGATCACCATCCCCGGCTTCTCGGCCTCGATGACGACCTCGCCGGTGTCGGCGTGGAAGTCGAGGTCGGTGACGCCGGCCTCCTCGGGGATGACCTCCATCACCTCCGAGCGGGCCTCGCCGGGCGGGGAGAGGACCGTCGGATCGGGCCGGACCGTGATCCGTTTGCGGAGCTTGCTCGCGAGCCGCCGGACGAGGTCGCCCTCCCGGGCGAACTCGCGGGGGTTCTGCGTGTAGAGGACGAGCTCCGGCCCCTCGTATTTCACCGACGAGACCGTGACGTGTCCCGGTAGCTCATCGGTGATCTCTGCTTTCAGTTCGTCGAGTTGCTGCTCTACAGTACTCATAATCGCCAGAGGTCGCTCACGTGGATCCGCGATCGGACGGCGGAAACCGACTCGGACGGCGGACGGTCGGATGGTGGCATACCGGTGCCATGCGTTCTCACAGATACCCCACGAGTCGCGGGGCGGTCCTGTCCGTGCGGGAAGATCCAGGGAGAACCCGCTTACACCGGTGCTATTCTCCCCGCGGTATAAAAGCCTTCGCAAAGCTGAGGGTCGTAGGCTCCGTCGCTGGCCGTATGCGTCTCACACCGGAACGCGTCGTCAGGGAGTACGAGTGGGTCCACGGGCGGGCGGAGACCGTCGTCCCGATCGTAAACGGGCTCAGAGACGACCTCGGGGAGCTGTTCGACACCGAGGTCGCCCACGTAACCGAGTCACAGTACCACGAGGAGGTCGACGCCGTCTTCGCCGACGGGGACCTCGCGGTCAACGTCGCCGCCATGGTCGCCATCCTCCGGGAGCTCGACGTCGAGGACGACTACCCGGGGTTCGTCGTCGACGAGATCCTCGGGCGGGAGCTCGCGGCCACCATCTCTGGAAGCCAGCCGCTTCGCACTCTCGGGGAGGCCACCTTCCACTACGCCGACGTCCACGTCCACGGGCCGGACGGGGAAGCCGCGGGCGTCGACGACCTCGAGGCGGCGCTCGCGGCCGGCTTCCAGGAACGGATCCCGGGCTGGCCGTGGACCGAACGCGAGAGTCCCTTCGCGGTCGACTGATCCCACGGAGTCGGGCCCCGAGCCGAGGTCTCGGTGCGACGACGGGAGTCAGGCCTCTTCGTCGTCGGAGCCCTCGTCGGGCTCTAGGTCTTCCGGATCGGGCTGGGCCGCCAGCGCCTCGAGCAGTTCGATGTACTCCTCGCCGGGGAGCAACGCGTCGACCTCGCCGGCCCGGAGGGTCTCGACCAGCCGCTCGTCGGAGGCGTCGAGGAGGAACGCGCCCTGCTCCGGCGTGGCGTCGGTGATCGAGAGCTCGCCGTCGCCGTCGACCAGGCCCTCGAACTCCGCGCCGACCTCCTCGAACAGCTCCTGTTCGGCCTCCTGGAGGCGCATCTGGATCT
>PUPA01000036.1 GCA_003552885.1 Natrialbaceae archaeon | reverse complement strand
GTACGTGTCTCCATCGAACACGACCCGGAACCACGACCTCGTCGTCTGGGGGGCAACCGGCGTCGCCGGCCGCCTCGTCGCCGAGTATCTCACCGATCGGTACGGACCCGACCGCCTCGCGCTCGCGATCGGGGGTCGAAACGAGAGGCGCCTTCAGGAGCTCGAGGCCACGCTCACGGCCCGCCGGCCCGCGTGGGATGAGATCCCGACCGTAGTCGGCGACGCGACCGACCCCGACAGCGTCCGGGCCGTCGCCGAGGACGCCCGCGTCGTCTGTACGACCGTCGGTCCGTACACGAGATACGGCACGCCGCTCGTCGAGGCGTGTGTCGAGGCCGGAACGGACTACTGTGATCTGACGGGCGAGATAAACTGGGTGCGGGAGATGATCGATCGGTACCACGACGATGCGGCCGAGGCGGGCGTTCGGATCGTCCACAGCTGTGGGTTCGACTCGGTGCCCGCCGACCTCGCCACCTCGCTCGTCCAGTCGTTCGCCACGGCGGAGTTCGAGGCTCCGTGTGACCTCGTCGGCATCTACCTCGAGGAGGGCCGCGGCGGCGTAAGCGGCGGAACGATGGCCAGCGCGGTCGAGCTGTTCCAGGCCGCCTCGACGGACCCACTGGCCCGACAGACGCTCCGGAACCCCTACTCGCTGGCGCCGAGGGGCGAACGCGACGGCCCCGATCCGGGCATCCAGTCGGGAGTCGAGCGGGACCCGCTCCGATCAGAGTGGACCGCGCCGTCGCCGATGGCGTCGGTGAACGAACGGGTCGTCCGACGCACCAACGCGTTGCTCGGCTACCCGTGGGGCCGTGAGTTCGAGTGTACGGAGGTGGTGCCGACGGGTAGGGGTCCCGGCGGCCTGGCGCGGGCGGCCGCGACCGCCGTGGGGCTCAAAGCCGCCACGGCCGGGATGGCGTTCGCTCCGACGCGGGAGGGGCTGCGTCGGTTCGTGTTCCCCGATCCCGGCGAAGGGCCGACGAGAGCACAGATCGAGGGTGGCTACTTCACGGTCAGCGCCCTCGGCCGCGGCACCGCCGCCGACGGCCCGTTCGTCGTCGAGAGCCGGGTGGGCGCCGACCTGGATCCGGGCTACGGTGCGACGGCGAGGATGCTGAGCGAAGCCGCGATCTGTCTGGTCGAGGGCCGGATCGACTCGCCGCTCGACGGCGGCGTCCTCACGCCGGCGTCCGGGATCGGCACGCCCCTCGCCGACGGACTTCGGGAAGCAGGCTTGAGGGTCGAGGTCGGCGAGTGGAACGGCGTCTAGATCGTCCGCCACGCCGACGGTGGCCGAGCGTCGAACGCGGAGCACGCCGTCCGCCGAGTCGCGGCCGGACGGTCCCACGGACGTCCCCACGCGAGCGTCAGGACGGGGTGGTCGACTCCGTCCCCGCGAGCCTGATCAGATCGGTAAGCGTTCGGTTCACCGGGGCCGAGAGGCCGTGTCGCTCGGCCCGGCGAACGACCTCGCCGTTGAGCCGTTCGATCTCCGTCCGCCGTCCGGCCTCCACGTCCTGGCGCATCGACGAACGGTTCGTGGCGGTCGCCCGTGCGACCTCGCGAGCCCGGGCGGCGACGTCTCCGCGGAGCTCGTGGCCTTCGGCCGCCGCGACGGCGACACACTCCTCGATGGCCGCCTCGAGGAGGCGACGGCCGGGTTCGGTGCCGTCGAGGCGGCCGTTCTCGACGCGAGCGAGCGCGGTCGCGGCGTTGATGCCGACGTTGACCGCGACCTTCTCCCATATCTGGCGTTCGATCTCCGGGGAGACGTCCGTCTCGATGCCGGCGTCCGTGAGTCGGTCGGCGACCGCCACGGCGCGTCCGTCGTCCCCGCCGAAGTAGTCACCGACGGTCGTCGGCCCGCGGCCGGCGTGGCGCACCCGTCCCGGGCCGAGAAGCGTCGCGCCGTGGGCGGTCACCCCGGCGACGATCGCGTCCCACCCGGCGACGGTCGCGATCTCCTCTGGGTTCCCGAGGCCGTTCTGGAGGGTCACCACGGTCGCCCCGTGCAGGATCCCTGCCGCGTCCGCGACCGCCTTGCGGGTGTGAACGCCCTTGACGAAGACGAACGCCAGGTCGACGGCTGCCACGTCGGTGGGATCGGTCGTCGCGTCGACCGGGATCGTCCGGACCTCCCCCTCGGGGCTCTCGATCGTCACCCCCTCCCGGTCGAGGACGTCGACGTGGGGCTCTCGGACGTCGATCAGCGTGACGGTGGCGCCGTCGTCGGCGAGCAACCCGCCGAACAGCGACCCCATCGCGCCGCTTCCGACGACGGCGACCCGCATCTACGGCCCCTCGACCCCCTCCTCGGCGGAGTCGCGTTCGTCCGCGGGGAACTGCCCCGACTCGACGGCGGCTCTGAACCCCTCGATCGCGGCTTTCGTCTCGGAGCGGACGTCGCCGAACCGTCGGGCGAACGGCGGGGGCCGTTCGGAGAGGCCGACGACGTCGTCGACGACGAGCACCTGACCGTCGGTGTCCGGACCGGCACCGATCCCGATCGTCGGGATCTCGATCGCCTCCGTGACCGTCCGTGCGAGGGTCGACGGGACGTGTTCGAGCACGAGCGAGAACGCCCCGGCGGCCTCGTGGGCCCGGGCGAGTTCGAGGATGCGCTCGGCCGCCTCCTCGGTCGTCCCCTGGCGGCTGAACCCGCCGAGCTGATTTACGTGCTGTGGGGTGAGCCCGAGGTGTGCCATCGTCGGGATCCCGATCGCGGTGAGCTGCTCGGTCAGCTCGACGGTGTGCTCGCCCGACTCGAGTTTCACGGCGTCGGCGTCGGCCTCCTTGAGCATCCGTCCGGCCGTCCGGATCGACTCCGAGCGGTCGACCCCGAAGGAGAGAAAGGGCATGTCGGCGACGACGAGGACCTCCTCGGTCGCCCGGCTGACGGCGCCGACGTGTCTGTGGATGTCCGCCGCGGTCACCGGCAGCGTCGACTCGTAGCCGAGGGCGGTGTTGCCGACGCTGTCCCCGACGAGTATCACGTCGATTCCAGCCTCCTCGACTATCGCCGCGGTCGGTGCGTCGTAGGCCGTCAGCATCGTGATCGGCTCGTCGCCGGCCTTCTCGCGGACGTCCGCCACAGTTGGCATGGCTCAACAACTCACAAGCGGCGTATTAAACACACCCCACGGGGATCGATCAGTCCGACGTGACGAGGCTGCCGACGGCCCCGACGGTGAGCGCGCCGAAGACGGCGAGCGCGACGGTGACGAACACCGCACCGACGACGAGTAAAAGCGGCGCGAGCCCCTCGCCAGTCGCGACGTCGGCGAAGTACTGGGTCATCTCGACGACGTCGTCGATCAAGACGTTCGAGACGTAGGTGGCGTCCATGTCGGAAGGTTGTGACGGCTGGTACTTGTCCGTGCCGGTCCGGGTCGACGCGACTAAGCCGATCGGATCCCTACCGGCGTCCGTGGGCGAGGACGGAAACGCGACGCTCGCGGAGTTCCTCGAGGACGCGTCGGGAGCCGGCGGTCCCGTCGACGACGCGGAGCGGACGGACGTCGACGACGCGGAAGGCGGGGAGCCGACGCCAGCCGGGTCCGACGACGCGACTCCTGCCGACGAGCCGACTCTCGCCGACGAAGCGGGTCCCGACGACGACGCGAGAGCCGTCGAGCCGGTCACTGCGAGCTACGCGCCGGACACCGGCAGCTGTGCCGGCTGCGGGGAATCCGCGGTCCGCCTCTGGCGGGAGGGAGACGCGTTCGTCTGTGCGGCGTGTAAAGACTGGTGAGCCCGGGTCCGGCTACCGGTCCCGGTCGACGGTCTCCCCCGGCGCGGTCCGGACGCCGGGATCGAGCCGGACACCGGGAGAGAGGTTCGTGCCGATCCCCGTCTTGACCCCGTCGCCGACGACGGTGCCGAACTTCCGTCGGCCGGTGGAGGTCCGCTCGCCTTTCACGGTGAACCGGACGTCCGCGTCGTCGTGACGGAGGTTCGCGACGGTGGTGCCGGCCCCGAAGTTGACCTCCCGGCCGAGGACGCTGTCGCCGACGTACGAGAGGTGACCGACGGTCGCCCCCGCCATGAGGACGCTGTTTTTCACCTCCACGGCGTGGCCGACTTTTGCCCCCTCCCCGACCAGCGTCGCCCCGCGGACGTAGGCGTTCGGCCCCACGGTCGCACCCGACCGGATCAGCGCCGGCCCCTCGACGACGACCCCCGAGCGCACCGTCGCACCGGGCTCGACGACGACTGGACCGTCGAGGGTGGCCCGCTCGCTCACGTCGCCGCCGATCCGTCGATCGAGTTCTGACAGCTTCCACTCGTTTGCCTCGAGCAGCTCCCAGGGCCGGCCGACGTCCATCCACCGGCCGAGGGCCACCGGCGTGACGTCGTAGGCGTCGATCGTCCGGGCGACGACGTCGGTGATCTCCCGTTCGCCACGCTCGCTCGGGGGGACGTCGAGCCACGCTCTCGCCTCGGCGGGGAAGGCGTAGGCGCCGGCGTTCGCCAGCTTCGTCGGGGGATTCGCCGGCTTCTCGACGATCCCGGTCACGACGCCGTCGTCGACCGTGAGCACGCCGTAGTTCGAGGGCTCTTCGACCTCGATCGCACAGACGGCGGGAGCCGCCGAGAACAGCCGGGCGATCGCCGCCGGCTCGTAGAGGTTGTCGCCGTTCAACACCGCGAACGGGCCGTCGAGGTGGTCGCTCGCGGCGTCGACGGCGTCGGCCGTCCCCGCTCGGTCCTCCTGGACGGCGTAGGCGACCGGCACCCCGCGGTAGGCCTCCCCGAAGTGCTCCCTGACGGCTCCCGCCCCGTAGCCGATCACGAGCACGATCTCCTCGGCGCCCGCGTCGATCGCGGCGTCTACGGTGTGTGCGACCAGCGGACGGTCGCCGACGGGCAACATCGGCTTGGGGAGGGTAGCGGAGAGGGGTCTGATGCGCGTCCCTTCGCCGGCGGCGAGCACGACGGCTTTCATCGGTCGGGGGTTTTCCGCCCCTCGGTTTAAACGTACGGTCCGGATGCAGGCGGTGTGACAGGGGTCGGATCGCGGACGGCCCGCTCGCCGTCGGGCCACCGGACTTGGTCGTGGACGGGGTCACCCGTGTATCGGGACGCCACGCCAGTCCGTGCCGACCCACCCCCCGGGTTCGCGTCGACCCCCGGAAACGTCCGATTACCGGACGGAAACGCCGAGTGTATCGGCAGCGTAACCGTCACGGCCGCCGTCGAGTCGAGCGGCTCCGACGGCCCACTATGTGCCACGAGGGCGCACGATCGGCGCCGTTATGGACTCTATAATAAATACAGTCCTGTGGCAAGCGGTCGACGATGCCAGGACCCGACGCGAAGTGGACGCCGATGGCGTCACGTCAGCACACGAGCAGCCCCCGTTGTGTCTCCTGTGGCAGCCAGGTCACACGTCAGTTCGCCCGCGTGTTTGGCGACAACCGCGACGTCGTACACGCCTGTCCGGAGTGTTCGACCTACCGGGAGATGAAAACCTCCGATTTCATCCCGGAGGAGCTCCGGTAGCGACCTGCTACGGGCCGATACCGTCGCCCCGGTCGTCGATCGCCTCGGCGACCAGCTCCGTCGCCTCGGCGACCAGTCCGTCCGCCAGGTCTTCGTCTCTGGCCTCCGCAGTGACCCGGACGAGCGGCTGGGTGCCGCTGGCCCGAACGAGGAACCAGCCGTCGCCGGCGTCAACGCGGACACCGTCGAGGTCGTCGATCGTCCCGTACCGTTCGAGGACCGTCTCCCGGAGCCGGGAGACGACCGCCTCCGGCCGGTCGGCCTCGATCGACGTCCGACGGATCGGGTACGTCTCGACGCCGTCGACGAGGTCGGCGAGGGGGCCGCGGTCGGCGACGAGTTCGACCAGCCGACAGGCCGCGAGCGGTCCGTCCGGACAGAGCGTCTCCGCGGGCCAGATCCAGGCGCCGCTCGGCTCGCCACCGAAGACGACGTCCGGGGCCGTGGTGGCCTCGGCGACGTGGACGTCGCCGACCGGCGTCCGACGGACGGAGGCACCGACGGCCGCTAGAGCGTCGTCGACGGCCAGGCTCGTGTCGACCGGCGCCGCGATCACGTCGCCCTCGCTCGCGGCCTCGCGGGCGAACAGCGCGAGCAGGACGTCCTTCGGGACGAACCGGCCCTCGCCGTCGACGGCGACGGTCCGATCGGCGTCGCCGTCGTGGGCGATCCCCAGGTCCGCGTCGGTGGCGCCGACGAACGCCTCCAGATCCGCCAGACTCTCCGCGGTCGGCTCGCTGGGACGGCCGGGGAAGGCCCCGTCCGGCTGGCCGTTCAGCGTCACCACCGAACAGCCGAGCGCCGAGAGGACCCGCGGGGTGATCCCGCCGGCGCCGTTGCCGACGTCGACGACGACCTCGAGCCCCTCCGCGACGCTCACGGCCTCGCGGAGCGTCCTGGCGTGGCGGTCGACGGCGTCCGATCGGCGTTCGACGGAGCCGAGTCCGTCCCACGGCTGGAGGTCGTACTCGTCGGCCCGAATCCGGTCGGCGATCGCCGCCCGTCGGTCGGCGTCGAACCCCCGTCCGGACGGGGTCCAGAGTTTGAACCCGTTGTCCGCCGGGGGGTTGTGCGAGGCCGTGATCGCGATCCCGGCGTCGGCTCCGTAGGCCGAAACGGCCCGCGAGATCGTCGGGGTGGCGGCGACGCCGACGGTCACGACGTCGGCGCCCGACTCCCGGAGCCCGGCGACGGCCGCCGACTGGAGGAACTCGCCGCTCTCCCTGACGTCCCGGCCGACGACGACCCGATCGTACCCCTCGGAGCCGACCGCCCGACCGAGCGAGAGGGCGAGCTCCCCGGTCACGCGGTCGCCGACGGGGCCACGGATACCGCTGGTTCCGAACATAGACGGCGGTGACGGGGAGCGGCCGTTAGTATGTGTGGATTACCCGACGGGTTCCGGTCGCCCTCACACGGTTCGGGGACGACTCCCGGAAGACGGTCGGCGTCACTCCTCGCTGATCCGGCTCCCGCCGGGCGGGAGGAAGTGGGCGATCCGGTCGGGGCTCGCGACCTTGCGGACGAACGACTCGTCGGCGAATCGCTCGCGCAGCCGCCGGTAGAGTCGCTTTGCGACGTCGGCCTGGGCGTACCGGCCGGGCTCGACTTCGATCGTCGTCTCCGCGTGGCCCTCGATCGCCGACGGCGGCCCGCCGACCACCCGGGTGTACGGCTCACACTGGATTCCGACGGCGACCCCGACCGGCGTGTCCCGGCGGTACCGTCGGTCGCCACGGACCGCGAACCCGCCTTTCTCCAGGTACTCGCCGCTCTCGGGGGTCTTCGTCACCTGGTCGGCGTCGACGGCGTAGACGTCGCCGGCGTACCGGCCGTCTTTCCACACGGAGGAGTACGAGACCGCGAACTGGGCGGCCTCCGCGAGGCTCGTCTCGGGGAGCTCGATCCCCGGCGCGGAGGCCTCGCTCGGATCGGTCGCCTTGAGCACGGTGACCGGCCCGCCGTGGGCCTGGGTGTGGAACACGCGATCACCGGGCTCGAGGTACTTCTTTACGAGCTCTTCGTTCTGGTCGGCGTTGCGGCCGCCGATGACCAGGTAGCCGTCGCTCGTGTGGAACCACCGGAACCGCTCGTACCACCCCTCGTCGGTGCGGACGGGCACCGACGACATCGAGAGCCAGTCGTGGTCATCGGCCGGCTCCTCCTCGGCCGGCTTCTCGTCCTCCCCGCTCTCCCACCGATCGCGGCGGGCCTCGATCTCCGCGAGCGTCTCGCGGGTGTCCTCGATCGCCGACAGGGCCCCGTCTTTCTTTCCCTCGATCCGTTTCGCCTCGGTGTAGAGGCGATCTGCGTTCCGCTCGACGCCGTCCTCGACGCGCAACTCGACGTGTTCGCCGTCGATCTCGACCGTGACGGTCCCCTCGCTGCCGTCGACGTCGACGACCGCCTCGGCGGCCTCGATCCCGCGCTCGCGCCCCTCGGCGAACCGCTCGGCGATCTCCTCCCAGGACCGCCCCCGCTCGCGGGCTTCCCTGACGGTCGTCAGTATCCGATCGACCAGCCCGTAGTTCGCGTACAGCGACTCGGCCCGTTCGCGCTCGGCTGCCGCCTGCCGCTCGAACCCCTCGATGGCGCTCTCCTGTTGTTCGACGATCCGTTCGTGTTTGGCGATCTCCGCCTCGAAGTCCGGACGCTGGCTCGCCGGCTCCGGCCCGTCGTCGAGCTCGAGCCGGAAGAAGTAGTCGTCGACCGCCGGGAGGAAGGCGTCGTAGCGCTCGGCCGCGAGGTTGGCGCGTTCTTCGAGGGGAACCGGCGTCACGTCGACGACCCGACCCTCGCCGTCGGCGTCGACTCCGTCGTCCCCGTGGTCCGGCTCGACGTAGAGCCGTGGCTCGAAGCTCCCGCCCCTGACGTCCGCGGCCAGCCGGTTGAGGGCCCCGTAGAGGCGGTCACGGACGTCCTCGTCGGCGTCGGCGATCGCGAGGGTCTTCTCGACGCCGGCGCGGGTACAGAGCTCCTCCGCGTACGTTCCCCCGAGGTTGAGCTGTGTCGCGAGCGTGCGCACGACGTCGGCGTCGGAGTCGGCCAGCGTCCGGTCGAACGCCTCCCGGGAGACCGAGAGCGGGTCGAGCCGGGAGTCGGGGAACTGATACCGGGAGCCGGGGACGACCGTCCGTGACTTCAGCCGGACGGTCTCCAAACAGTCGATCACCTCGTACTCGCCGTCGGTGACCGCGACGTTGCCCTGGCCGAACAGCTCGGCGACGATGCGGGTGGTGCCGTCCTCGCGCTCGAAGACGAACTCGACGATGCGGTCGAACTCGTACTGGGAGACCGCCGCGAGGTTCGCGCCGGAGAGCCGGTTTCGCAGCATCTTCGCGAACGACGGCGGCCGGCCCGGGGCGTCCGGAACCCGTTCGGGGGCGACCGTGTGGACGCGTTTTCGCTCCCCGACCTCGATCAGGAGCTCGACGCGTCCGCGGTCGAAATCCCGCAGCTTCAACCGCAGGAGGTCCTCGCCGTAGAGGTAGGCCTTGTCGACTTTCGCCCCCTCGTAGGTGCCGAGCTCGCGGACGATCGCCGCGAGGTCGACGCTCGAGAGCTCCCGTTTGGGGTCCATACCGAAGACTGCCCGTCCCGGTCAAAAAGACGTGTCGTTCCACCGACGGTGCCACGGGACGAGACTGCCCGCGGGGGCTCACCCCGGACCGCCGCGTGCGAGGGCGGCGACGGCCGCGAACAGCAGCCCGAACGCGCCCCCGTGGAGCAGTGCCGTCCCGAACGAGACCGACCTGGCGCCGAAGGCCATCGCGATCACCGCCTCGCCGATCAGGAAGACGACGACGAAAAAGCCGATGACGAACGCGGCGAGCGCTGGCGTCGACACCGCGGCGAGACGCTCTCCGAGCCGGTCGTCCGGAGCCTCACGGTGGCTCATGGCCGGAGCTACGGTCGGCGCGCTCAAAGAGCCACCGGTAGCCGGCCGGGGTGGTGGCTCCGAAAGCCGTATTCCGACGGCGAGCGACGTCGGGGTATGAGCACGCTCGACGGGACCGACCTCGAGATCCTCCAGCTGCTCGTCGAGGACGCCCGCAGGCCCTACAGCGAGATCGCAGAGCGAGTCGACCGCTCGGGACCGACCGTCTCGGATCGGATCGACCGGCTGGTCGAGCTCGGGGTGATCCGCGGGTTCACCGCCGACCTCGACCGTTCGAGGATCACCGGGGGCGTCGAGGTCCTCCTCGACGTCGAGCTCGATCCCGGCGGGGTCGCGAGCCCCGTAGAGCGCCTGGCGGCCGCGGAGTCCGTCGAACACGTGATCGCGACGGCCGACGACCGGCTGCTCGCGGTCGCCACCCTCGAGCCGACCCGGACCCGGGAGCTGCTCGCCGAGGCCGTCGGCCTCGAGGCGGTCGACTCCTACCGGCTCCACGTGGTCGCCGACCGGCGCTGGTCCCCCGGGATCGGCGACGCTGCCCTCGACGTCGACTGCGTGGAGTGTGGCAATCCCGTCCCCGAGGACGGGGTGTCGGCGACCGTCGATGGGACGCGATATCACTTCTGCTGTCCGGTCTGTCACTCGCGGTTCGAGGAGCGATACGAGCGGCTCTCGGAGTCGGCGTAGCCGGATCGACGCTGTGGGTCGAGGCCGTCGGGGGCGGGTGGCGTCGAGGACGGATAGCGTCCGTCGAGCCGTCGAGGACGGATGGCGTCCGTCGAGCCGACCGCGATGTTCAAGGGGCGTGGCTGGCAACCTCCGGGTATGACGACCACCGTGAGCAAGCCGACCGGGTACGCGCCGAACCGAACCATGTCCGTGCTCGGCTATCTGGTGGCGATCGGCATCGCCCTCGTGCTGTTGCCACTCGCGCCGTTTATCGCCCTCGTCTGGCTGTACTTCAAGTTCACCGCCGAGGAGAGCCAGCCTGCGGAGGAGTAGCCCGCGATCCCACAGCGAAGTAGGCCGCAATCCCTGATCTCCGCCGGGGAGTCGCTACCGGCCCAGCTCCGCGTGGGCGCTCGCGAGGTGGTTCGAGGCGAGCGCGGCAAGCAGCGAGAGCTCGCCGGCGAGCGCGCCGACGGCGATCACCTCTGCGAGGGCGTCGGCGTTCGTACCCGGGGGATCGCCGCCGCCGTCGAGGCCGAGGAGCTCGAGCGCCGCCGCCTGGGTCGGCAGCCGGGTGCCGCCGCCGACGGTGCCGACCTCGAGGGAGGCGAGTGAGACCGACGCGTACAGGTCGTCAGGGCCGTTCGCCGACTCCCTGACGTCCATCGTCGTGATCGCGTTCGCGCCCTCGACCACCTGGGCTTCGTCCTGGCCGGTCGCGAGAAAGGTCGCGGCGACGACGTTCGCGGCGTGGGCGTTGAACCCCAGGCTGGCGGCTCTCGCGCTCCCGATCAGGTTCTTTCGGGTGTTGGCCTCGGCGATCGCCGCCGGGGTCGTGTGTAGACGGTCGGCGACGAGTCCGCCCGGAACCACGACGTCGGCGGTCACGGACCGACCCCGTCCCTCGACGGCGTTTATCGCCGCGGGCTTTTTGTCCGAACAGAGGTTCCCGGAGAGGGCCACGAGCGAGGCGGGCGTCTCCGACTCTATCAGCTCACAGGCGGCCTCGGTCGCGATCGTCGCCATGTTCATCCCCATCGCGTCTTTGGTGTCGTAGATGAACCGGAGGAAGACCGAGTCGCCGACGACGTACGGCTCGACGCCGAGTAACTCGCCGTGGCTCGTCGTCGACTCGGCGGCCTCCCGGAGCGCCCCGAGGTTCCGTTCGACCCACTCGACGGTCGCAGCCGCCTCGGCGACGCCGTCGACCCGGAACGCCGGCGCCCGAGTCATCCCGCTTTTGACGACGCGGGCCGTCGCGCCGCCGGCCGCCCGGATCACCGAGAGTCCGCGGTTGACCGACGCGACGAGCGCCCCCTCGGTGGTCGCCATCGGGAGGTAGTACTCGCCGGTCGCCGCACCGCCGTCCGATCCGGTGCCCTCTTCGGTGTCGGACCGATCGCCGACGTTGATCGTCACCGGGCCGGCGACGCCCATCGGTACCTGGGCCGCCCCGATCGCGTTCTCGACGTTGGCCTCCGCCTCGACGACGTCGAAGCCGTACTCGCCGACGGCTCCGAGGTCGGCGCCGGTTTCGGCCGCGACGAACAGCCGGCGGGCCGTGGTCGCCGTCTCGGGGTCGACGTGCTCTTCGAGCTCGTGCAGACGGAGCTCCCCCGATCGCAGCCGGTCCGTGAGGGTCTCGACGTCGGTCATGGATCGACGCTCGCACCCGTGGCTCCTAAGGGTTGTCCTCCGATTCGAGGGACCTCACCGCGGCCCGCGGGGCGCTCACGTCGGTTCGTACGAGTTCACACGCCGCGTTCCCCATCCGGCCGGGCGTATGAGCGGCTCTCAACAACGGTTTTATACGTTCGGAATAGCGTTGTGTGTGGAATACAGACATGGGTTTGGTAGACAGACTCAGATCGGTCGGGCCGGCCGCGCTCGTCGCGGCCGCGTTCGTCGGCCCCGGAACCGTCACGACCGCGAGCGTCATCGGCGCGGAGTTCGCGTACCTGCTCGTGTGGACGATCGTCTTCTCGATCCTGGCGACGATGGTGCTCCAGGAGATGAGCGCCAGACTCGGGTTGATCACCCAGCAGGGGCTCGGGGAGGCGCTCCGCGAACAGTTCGACAACCGGATCGTGAGCGCGCTCGCGGTGGCGCTCGTGGTGACCGCGATCGGCGTCGGCACGGCGGCGTTCCAGACCGGCAACATCACCGGCGGCGCGGCGGGGTTGACGACGATCACCGGCGTCGGCGAGAGACTCTGGGGACCGGTCATCGGACTCGTCGCCGGGGCGTTGCTCTTTACCGGGAACTACAAGCTCATCGAACGGGTGTTCATCGGCCTCGTCGTCGTCATGGGGCTCGCGTTCGTCGTGAACGCGATCGCCGTCCGCCCCGACGTCGGGGACCTCGCCGTGGGGCTCGTGCCGACCGTCCCCGAGGGATCGGCGCTCCTGATCGCCGGACTCATCGGGACGACCGTCGTGGGCTACAACCTCTTTTTGCACGCCAGTACGGTCCAGGAGAAGTGGTCGGAGCCGGAGGATCTCGAGGAGGTCCAGTACGACACGATCGTGCTGGTCGCGGTCGGCGGGCTGATCACGACGGCGATCGTCATCACGGCCGCCGCGGTGTTCCCCGAGGGGACCTCGATCGACGACGTCGGCGAGATGGCCGACCAGCTAGAGCCCGTGATGGGCGGGTTCGCCCTGACGTTCTTCGCGATCGGGCTGTTCGCGGCCGGCTTCACCAGCGCGATGAGCGCGCCGCTCGCGGGGGCCTACGCGACCGCCGGAGCCCTCGGCTGGGAGCGTGACCTCGAATCCACCCGGTTCCGGGCGATCTGGATGACGATCCTCGGGATCGGGATCGTCTTCTCGGGGCTGGGGTTCAATCCGGTCGAGGTCATCCTGCTCGCACAGGTCGCAAACGGCCTGCTGTTGCCGATCCTCGCCGTCTTCTTGCTGTACGCGATGAACAACGAGACCCTGCTCGGGGAGCACACGAACTCCCCGATCCAGAACCTCCTCGGGGTGGCAGTCACCCTCGTCGCGGTGATGATCGGCGTGTTGACGCTCAACGACAACCTCCCGGCGTTCATCGATGCAGTCAGGAGTCTGGCGGGCCTGTAGATGGACATGAATCGAGACCACGCCGGAACGGAGACGACGGCCGACCAGAACGCCGCCACGACCGTCGGCGTCGATGTCGGCGGCACGTTCACCGACGTGGCGCTCTCGGTCGACGGCCGGCTCGTGACGGCGAAGGTGCCGACCACGGACGACCAGAGCGTCGGCGTGCTCTCGGGCATCGGGAAAGCCTGCGATCGGGCCGGGATCGAGCCGACCGCGATCGACGGCTTCGCCCACGCGATGACCGTCTCGGTCAACGCCCTGCTCGAACGCGACGGCGCGCGGGCCGCGCTCGTGACTACCGCGGGGTTCCGGGACGTCCTCGAGATCGGGCGCCAGGATCGTCCGGCGCTGTACGACCTCGACGCCGAGAAACCCGTGCCGCTGATCCCCCGACGACGACGGTACGAGGTCGACGAGCGGACGACGCCGGACGGCATCGAGGCTCCGGTCGATCCCGACGCGGTCCGTGAGCTCGCAGCCGAGCTGCGGGCGGCCGACGTCGAGGCCGTCGCGGTCTGTCTGCTCCACGCCTACGCGGATCCGACGAACGAGACACGCGTCGCTGAGACGCTCCGGGAGGCCCTCGACGTCCCGGTGTCGGCCTCCCACGAGGTGCTCGCGGAGTTCCGGGAGTACGAACGGATGTCGACGACGGCCGCCGACGCCTACGTCCGCCCGATCATAGAGGGCTACGTCGGCCGGCTCGCCGACGGGGCCCGGTCGGCGGGCATCCCCGACCCGCGGATCATGCAGGCAAACGGCGGGGTCGCCGATCCGGAGACGGTGTGTGAACGCGCCGTCACGACGACGCTGTCGGGGCCGGCGGCGGGCGTCGTCGGCGCGGCGGCGACCGTCGCGGACGACGACGCCGCGGGACTCGTCACGTTCGACATGGGCGGCACCTCGACCGACGTGAGCCTCGTCCGTGACGGGGCGGCCGCACGGACGACGGACGCCGAGATCGCGGGCGTCCCGATACGGACGCCGATGGTCGACGTGAACACCGTCGGAGCCGGCGGCGGCTCGATCGCCTGGATCGACGACGGTGGGGCGTTGCGGGTCGGCCCCCAGTCGTCGGGTGCCGACCCCGGACCCGCCTGCTACGGACGCGGGGGGGCCGAAGCGACGGTGACCGACGCCAACGTCGTCCTCGGCTACATCGGCCCCGAGACGGCCCTCGGCGGGGAGATGACCCTCGACGTCGGGGCCGCCAGGGACGCACTCGAGGTGCTCGCCGCGGAGACGGGGCTCGCCGACGCCCTGGAGGCCGCCCAGGGCGTCTACCGGGTGGCGAACGCGACCATGACCCGAACGATCCGGTCGGTGACCGTCGAGCGGGGCCACGACCCCAGGGAGTTCACCCTGGTCGCCTTCGGCGGCGCGGGGCCGATGCACGCGACGGCGCTGGCCGACGCCCTCGAGATCGACCGCGTCGTCGTCCCGCGGCCGTGTGGGGTCCTCTCGGCGTTCGGCCTGCTCGCCGCCGACGAGAGCTACGACGCGGCCCGGACCGTCGGCGTCGACCTCGCGGGTGCCGATCCGGCCCGACTGGAGGAGGTCTACGCCGAGCTGATCGCGGACGTCCTCGCCGAGAGCTCAGATCCCACGGCGGCGGTCGTCTCCCGCGGGGCCGACTGCCGGTACGCCGGCCAGAGCTTCGAGCTGACCGTCCCGGTCGACGGCTCCGTCGAGCCGGAGACCGTCGCGAGCCGGTTTCACGACGCCCACGAGCGGGCTTACGGCTACCGGATGGACGAGGGGGTCGAGGTCGTAACCCTGCGGGCGTCGGCGACCGTCGAGGGGACCGAACCGACCGTGGCCCACGACGGCGCGGGCGAGGCCTCCCTCGGGAGCCGGGAGGCACACTTCCCTGGTGTCGGCCCACGGGAGACGGCGGTGTACGACCGCGACCGGCTCCCGTCGGGAGCGACCGTCGACGGCCCGGGGATCCTCGAACAGGCCGAGAGCACGACCGTCGTTCCGCCGGGCTGGACGGGCGAGGTGCTGGCCGACGGCACGCTGGCGATGGCCCGGGACGGCGCGAATCGAGTCGACGGCGGGACGGGGGTGGACCGATGACGGCCGCGGGCGACGTCGACCCGGTCACCCTCGAGGTGCTTCGCAACCAGTTCGAGAGCGTCGCCGAGGAGATGGGCCAGACCCTCATCCGGGGTGCGTACTCGCCGAACATCAAGGAGCGACGGGACTGCTCGACGGCGCTTTTCGACGCCGCCGGGCGGATGATCGCCCAGGCGGAGCACATCCCGGTTCACCTCGGTGCGATGCCCCAGGCCGTCGCGGCCGTCCGGGAGCACGACCCCCGGCCGGGGGACGTCTTCGTGCTCAACGACCCGTTCCGCGGAGGGACGCACCTGCCCGACGTGACGATGGTTTCGCCGCTCGCCCCGGCTCCGGACCACGAGCTCGTCGGCTACGCCGTCACCCGGGCTCACCACGCCGACGTCGGCGGGATGACCCCGGGGAGTATGCCCGCGGGCGCACGCGAGATCCAACAGGAGGGGCTGCGGATTCCACCGATCCGGCTCGTCACGAACGGCGAGATCCGCGAGGACGTCAGGGCGCTCTTGCTCGCGAACGTCCGCAACCCCGGCGAGCGTCGTGCGGACCTCAGAGCCCAGCTGGCGGCGAACGAGCGCGCCGAAGATCGCCTCGCCGCGTTGCTCACGGAACACGGCCGGGAGACCGTCCTGGCGGGGTTCGACGCCGTCATCGCCTACTCCCGCGAGCGGATCGAAGGCGAGATCGACTCCCTTCCGGACGGGGTCTACGAGGCGACGGACGTCCTCGAGGGCGATGGGCTCACCGACGAGGACGTGCCCGTGTCCGTCACCGTGACCGTCGACGGCGAGTCGATCGACGTCGACTTCTCGGGGACGGCCGACCAGGTGCCGGGCAACCTCAACGCGCCGCTGGCGGTCGCGACGAGCGCCGTCTACTTCGTCGTCCGGTGTGTCACCGACCCCGAGATCCCGCCGAACCAGGGCTGCTATGAACCCGTGTCGGTCCACGCGCCGGCGGGATCGCTGTTGAACCCCGAGCCGCCGGCGGCCGTCGTCGGCGGCAACGTCGAGACGAGCCAGCGGGTCACCGACGTCGTCTTCGCGGCGCTCGCACGGGCCGCTCCCGACCGGGTTCCTGCACAGGGACAGGGCACGATGAACAACCTGACCGTCGGTGGCCGGGACGGCTCGTTTACGTACTACGAGACCATCGGCGGCGGCTTCGGCGCCCGGGTCGACGCCGACGGCATGGACGGCGTCCAGGTCGGCATGACGAACACGCTGAACACGCCGGTCGAGTCGATCGAGACCGAGTACCCACTCCGGATCGAACGCTACGGCTTGCGACCCGACAGCGGCGGCCCGGGTCGATTCCGTGGCGGCCTCGGCCTCGAACGGGTCGTCACGATCGAACGGGAAGCGACGGTCTCGCTTCTGACCGAGCGCCGCCGGCACGCGCCGGCCGGCGTCGCGGGCGGCGAAGACGGCCGGGTCGGGATGAACCTGATCGACGGCGAACCGGTGGCCGCGAAGACGACCGTCGACGTCGAGCCGGGGACGACCGTCACCGTCCGGACGCCGGGTGGTGGCGGCCACGGCGACCCCGACCGGCGTGAGCCCGGCGCGATCGAGGCCGACCGGGCCGACGGGAAAGTACGCGACGGCGAACGTGACGCGAGCGCGGGGAGGGGCCGGTGACCGACACCGCCCGCCTCGGTCTCGTGGTGCCCTCCTCGAACACCACCGCGGAGGGCGAGTTCCGCCGGTGGACGTCCGAGGGGACCACGGTTCACGCCGCACGGATGGCTCTCGAGTCGGTCACCGTCGAGGAGCTCGACGCGATGAGCGCCGACGCCGCCCGTGGGGCCGAGATGCTCGGCCACGCCGACGTCGACGTCGTCGCCTACGCCTGCACCACGGGGAGTTTGCTACACGGCCCCGGCTTCGACGCCGAACTCGAGGCGACGCTCGCCGAGGCAGCCGGCGTCCCGGCGGTCGCCACGGCTCGATCGGTTCGCCGGGCGCTCGAGGCACTCGCGGCCGACCGGATCGCCGTCGCCACGCCGTACGCGGCGGCGCTCGACCGGCGGGAACGGGAGTTTCTGGCAGCCACGGGGTTCGAGGTCGTGGCGATGGACGGCCGGGGCATCGAGGCGAACACCGAGATCGGCCGGCTCGGCCCCGCCGACGCCGCCCGGCAGGTCCGGGAGCTGCTCGCCGGGGTCGACTCCGTGGACGCCGTCTTCGTCTCCTGTACGAACTACCGGTCGCTCGCGGCGGTCGCGACGCTCGAATCCGAACTCGGCGTGCCGGTGGTGACCAGCAACGGCGCGACGCTGTGGGACGTCCGTCGTGTCGCCCCGATCGACGTCGACGCTCCGGGGGCGCTGTTCGACGTCGATCCGTCCCCGCCGTAGGACCGTGTCCCCGCCGTACGACCGTCTCCGCGTCGACGTCGTCGCTAGACGAGCAGCCAGAGGACGACGGTCAGGACGACGGTGATCAAAAGCACCGTCAATCCGATGCTCGCCCGGAGGTGGATCCGGGAGGGACGGCCGCCGTCGGCGGCGCGACTCCCCTCGGGGTCGAACGCGTTCCCCGGCAGACGGTTGCTCGCGCGCCGGACTGCCAGGACGGGGTTGTTCCCGATCCAGTAACACCGCGCCACGAGGGCGACCGCGGCGGCGTCGACGCCGCGGTAGAGTTCGGTCACCGCGAGCATCGTCGCCCGTCCGAGGTAGAAACTCGCCGTGTTGAGGAGGACGAACGGGTCGCCGAGATCGAGCTTCGAGAGCGGCTTGCGGATGAGCTTGAAGCCGACCAGCGAGACGGCGATCAGGATCGCCGCGTCGGTCAGGTGGCCCACGCTGTAGGGATCGAGGGTCGTCTCCAGGGCCGGGATCGCCGTCCCGTCGACGAGCGGCAGCAGGTCGGTGAACACGGGCCAGCCGACGACCGGCAGCCCGAGGACGACACAGGCGCCACCCACCGAGAGCATCGCCGTCGTCTGACCGGGTTTGGCGTCCCGCACCTCGTAGTCGGCGGGGCCGTGGAGGAACACGTAGTAGCCGAGTTTGATAAACGAGAGGAAGGTGCCGATCGCGCCGATAAAGAGCAGCCAGTAGAGCGCCTGATACTCCGGCGCGCCGTAGTAGGCCGGATCGGCGGCGTCGAGTACCATCCCCTTGCTGATGAAGCCGTTGAAGCCGGGGACGGCGGTTATCGAGAGCGCGCCGACGGCGAAGGCGACGGCGGTGATCGGCGTCTCCCGCCAGAGGCCGCCGAGCTTGTAGAGGTCGTTCTCGCCGGTGCGGTAGATGACGACGCCGACGGCCATAAACAGCAGGCTCTTATAGAGGACGTTGTTGAACAGGTGGCCCATCGCGCCGGCGATTCCGATCGCCGACCCGATGCCGATGCCGGCGACCATGTAGCCGAGCTGGGCCTGGATGTGATAGGACAACAGCGCCCGCATGTCGTGTTGGAGCAACGCGAAGCCGGCGCCGAAGACGGCCATCAGCCCGCCCATGTACGCGATGTAGAGGTTGCCGTCGGGGAACGCCCGGTAGAGGATCAGCGCGCTCGTCTTCGTCGTCGTCGCCGCCAGGAACACCGAGGCGGCGACGTGTGGGGTGGGATAGGTGTCGGGCAACCAGACGTGAAAGCCGATGAACGCGACGTTGACGCCGATCCCGAGCGCCGCGAGCAGCTGGGGGATCCCGGGGGCGATCCCGTCGGCGCCGACGCCGTAGGCGAACGAACCCGTCTGGACGTAGTGGGCGACGACGGCGAACAGCACCAAGCTGCCGCCGATGCCGTGGGCCAGCGCGTACCGATAGCCCGCCCGGACGGCGTCGC
>PUPA01000112.1 GCA_003552885.1 Natrialbaceae archaeon | reverse complement strand
GTCTACTATCCGACGCCGATCCATCGGCTGTCCGCTTACGAGGGCGTGAGCACGGCGGCGGTCGAGCTCCCGGCGGCCGAGCGGGCCGCCGAGCGCGTCCTCTCGATACCGGTCCACCCGGGGTTGACCGACGCCGACCGGGCGGCCGTCGTCGCGGCGGTCCGTGGCTTCGACTGGGAGGGGTCAGGATGAACGAGACGCTCCGCGTCGGCGTCGTCGGCGTGGGATCGATGGGCGAGAACCACGCCCGGGTGTACAGCGAGCTCCGGGACGTCGAGCTCGTCGGCGTGACCGACCTCGACCAGGGGCAAGCACGGCGGGTCGCGGACGCCTACGGGACCGAGTCGATGCCGCTTGCGGGCCTGCTCGCGGCGTGTGACGCCGTCAGCGTCGCGGTGCCGACCGTCGCCCACCACGGCACTGTGCGGAGCTGTCTCGACGCCGGCGTCCACGTGTTAGTCGAGAAGCCGATCGCCGACTCCGTCGAGGCCGGCCGCGAGCTCGCCGCCCGGGCCCGCGAGGCCGGGCTGGTCCTCCAGGTCGGCCACGTCGAGCGGTTCAACCCCGCAGTGGAGACCCTCGAATCGGTGCTCGAGGGACTGGAGGTGATCGCCGTCGAGGCCGAACGGCTCGGACCGCCGGTCGATCGGTCGGGGGCCGACGGCGTCGTCCTCGACCTGATGATCCACGATCTGGACGTGGTGCGGTCGATCCTCGGAGCCGAGCCGGCGTCGATCGGCGCCATGGGGGCCGGGGACGGCGCGTACGCGACCGCCAGGATGGCGTTTCCCGACGGGATCGTCGCCTCGCTGACGGCCAGCCGGATCACCCAAAAGAAGGTCCGCCGGCTGACGGTGACCGCCCGGGAGTGTCTGGTCGAGGTCGACTACCTCACCCAGTCGGTGTGTATCCACCGCAACTCCTACCCCGAGTACGTCGCCGACGACGGACGCAGCCGGTACCGCCACGAGAGCGTCGTCGAGCGGCCACGGATCGAGACCGGCGAGCCGCTCCGTCGCGAGATCGAGGGCTTTCTCGCCGCCTGCCGGAACGGCACCGACCCCCCGGTCACCGCCGAGGACGGGATCCGCGCGCTCGAGCTCGCCGTCCGGATCGACCGGCTCGCCGCCGCCGGCGATCGGATCGAGGTGCGCGCAGAATGAGCCCCCGGGGACCGTACGGCACCGCCGAGTCCCCGGCGGCCCAGCGGGAGGCACTCCGGGCCGGCGAGCTCCCGGTGGCGGTGTACGGGCTCGGAAAGATGGGGTTGCCCCTGGCGAGCGTCTACGCCGAACGCACCGGGAACGTCGTCGGCGTCGACGCCGATCCGGCGGTCGTCGACGCGGTCGAGTGCGGGGAGTGTCACGTCACCGGCGAGCCGGGACTTCCGGCGCTCGTCGCCGAGCAGGTCGGGGCGGGGCGGCTCCGGGCGACGACCGACGGCCCCGCAGCGGCCGCGGCCGCGGCGATCCACGTGGCGATCGTCCCCACCCTGGTGGCCGACGGCGAGCCCGACCTGTCGATCCTCGAGTCGGTCGTCGCGGACGTCGGGGCCGGCCTCTCGGCCGGCGACCTCGTCGTGGTCGAGTCGACGGTGCCCCCGGGGACCTGCCGGGAGGTACTCCGACCAGTCCTCGCGGAGACGAGCGGTCACGGCTCGTTCGGGCTGGCGTTCTGCCCCGAGCGGACCTCCTCGGGGCGGGCCCTGCGGGACGTCCGTGGCGCCCACCCGAAGGTCGTCGGCGGCGTCGACGACGAGAGCGCGCGCGCGGCTGCGTTCGTCTACGACGAGCTCACCGACGGGGAGGTCCACGTCGTCTCGGACGCGACGACCGCGGAGGCCGTGAAGGTGTTCGAGGGCGTCTACCGGGACGTCAACATCGCCCTCGCCAACGAGTTCGCCACCCTCGCCGACGGGCTCGGGATCTCCGTCCGGGAGGCGATCGAGACGGCGAACCGGATCCCCTTCTGTGACCTTCACGACCCGGGACCGGGCGTCGGCGGCCACTGTATCCCGTTCTATCCGTACTTCCTCCTCTCGGTCGCCGCGGGGGAGCTCCCCGTGACACGGACGGCCCGGGAGCGAAACGAGTCGATGCCGGCCTGGACCGTCTCGTGGCTGACGGAGCGTCTCGACCGCGAACTCGAGGGTGCCGACGTGCTCGTTCTCGGGCTCACCTACCGTGCGGGCGTCGAGGAGACCCGCGCCTCCCCCGGCCCGGAGATCGTCGAGATCCTCTCCGAGCGGGGGGCGACCGTCTTCGCCTGCGATCCGCTGGTCGATCCCGCCGACTACGGCGCCAGGCCGGTGGCGGTCGACGCCGTCGCCGACGGCGAGTTCGACGCCGTCTTGCTGGTCAGCGCCCACGCGGAGTTCGAGGGAATCGAGTGGAGCGCGATGGCACCCACGACCGTCCTCGACGGCCGCGACGCCCTCGAGATCACGGGTGGGCACCACCGGCACGTGACCCTCGGCGGGTCGGCCGGGGAGCGACCACAGGTCGTCGACCCGGAGGGGACGACGCCACCCCGGACCGGCTGACCTGCGCGAACGCGCCACCCGCGATCACACCGCCCGAGAGCGCGTGCGTCGCCCGCGACGTCGAGGGGATCACCGGTGGTGAGACCGGCCGACGTAGAGCGCGAGGAGGTTCACGCCGAGGAGTCCGAGGAAGGCGGTCACTTCCCCGGAGTTCGAGAGGCCGGTCACGAGCAACGGAACGTAGAGAAACGGGAGGACGATCGCCGTCCAGAAGCCCGCGATCCGGATCGGTTCCGCGACGGTCGGCGCGATCCGCTCGAGCCGACCCCGCTCTCCACCCTCGGCCGTCGTTCGCCGTCGGTCGCGCGCTGGGGTCTGGTTCGACATCGGGGTCAGCGTGCTACTCGACCGTACCGTAGCGGATATACTCCGCCGAGCGTTCCCCGACGCTCGCGCGGATTACGGAGAATAAACCCGGATACAGGACGCTTCGAGAGCCGTTCTGACGGTTCATCGACCGCGCTAAGCGGGTGAAATCACGCGTCGAGGCGATCGACGCTGGCGTGGCTGCCGGCCCGCCAGCCGGCGGCCAGCGCGGTGACCGCGCCGACGCCGACCGCGATGGCCACGGCGGCCGCGTACACCTCCGGGGGCGTCCGGAGCACCTCCTCGAAACCGACGAGCCCGGCGACGAGCCGGTTCAGCCGGGCGACGAGCCCCGGCGTCGCGACGAGCGCGACCAGTCCGCCGGCGAGCCCGATGAGCAACCCCTGGACGGCGACCGTCCCCGCGAGCAGCCACCGCGAGAGGCCGAGCGCACGCAGGGCCGCGAGCTCCCGACGCTGGGCGTAGGCGACCAGTACGAACAGGTTGACCGTGAGCACCAGGCCACCGACGACCGCGAGGCCGACGAGGGTGATCCCACCCGCGACGATCGGCGCCCGATCCTCGATCAACGCCAGCAGCTGGTCGTCGCTCGTCCGGACGTCGTACCCCGGGTAGCGTTCGGCGAGCTCCTCGCGGACGACCTCCGCGTCGGCGCCGTCGGCGACGGTGACGACGACGAACGTCGCCCGGTCCGTCCCGCGGGTGCCCGCGACCCGCTGGAGCTCCCCCGTGGGGACGGTGACGGCGGGCTGGCCGAGGAACTCCGAGTGGTGCGTGGAGAGCCCGGCGACGACGAACTCGTGACGCGGCGCACTCTCTCGGCTCGTCCCCAGGTAGAGGCGATCGCCGACCGCGAGGTCGTGGCGCTCGGCGATCCGCGGATCGACGACGACCTCGGCCCCGTTGCCGTCGGGCTCGTAGTGGCGCGGCTCGGTGGAAAAGCCTCCGCCCTCGACGAAGTCGAAGTCGTCGTGGGTCTCCCGGACGCCGACGGCCGCGACCGGCTCGAGCGCGTCCGGATCGGTCCCCACGTAGGCGCTGTGGGTCGCGATCGGCGTCGCAAAGCGGACGTCCTCCCGCGCTGTGACCTCTATGGCGATCGCGTGGGAGTCGACGATGGAGTTCTCCGCCCCGCCGGGGGAGGGGTCGAGCGGGTCGGCCGTGATCCAGACGTCCCGGCCGGCCTCCTCGAATCCCTCCTGGCCGATCTCGACGACGCCGACGCCGAGACTCGCGAGCAGCGTCACCGCGAGCGCGGCGACGGCGACCGCCGTGACCGCGAGCAGCGTCCGTCCGGGCGACCGGCGCAGCTGGACGAGCCCGAGCCCGACGACGGCACGCAGGCGCACGAGCGGCGTCGACGGGTTCACGCGTCGGTCACCCCCGTCATCGGTCCAGCTCCTCCATGACGTCCGTCCGGACGGCGATCATCAGCGGATACGGCGCGGCGAGCAAGCCGGCGGCGAGCGCGACCGCGACCCCGTAGGGGAGAAACAACGGGTGGGCGTGGGCGACCGCCCCCGTCGCGACCGTCGTCACGGCGGCGTTCAGCGCGAAGACGCCGAGGACGCCGAGTGCGACCCCACAGAGCGCGCCGAGGACGCTCGTAACGGCGATCGTGATCGTGACGATCGCGAGACGGCTCCCCGCCGGGAAGCCGACGGCGGACAGGATCGCGAGCATCCGCCGGTCGTCCTCGATCGAGAGCGCCGCGGTCGTCGCCACGAACAACGAGCACGTAGAGAGGCCGACGATCAGGGCGACGACGACCGTCGCGAGCGCCAGCCCGTCGTCGACGAGCGCAGCCGGGTCGGCGGCGTCGGCGGCGGCGACCGTCGCCTCGGGGTACGTCTCCGT
>PUPA01000209.1 GCA_003552885.1 Natrialbaceae archaeon | reverse complement strand
GCTCGCCCACGAGGCCGCCGACCTCGTCTACCACCTGCTCGTGTTGCTCTCGATGAAGGGAATGGAGCTCTCGGAGCTGGAAGCGGAGCTTCGCGAACGGCGCTGAGTGAGGTCGGGAGGGAAGCTGATCGCGCTTCAGGAGTCCGGAGCCGGACGGGACGGCCACGGTTTCGAGGGACTTCCTGAACCGAGCTGGCCGGTCACGACTTCGGGGGACGTCCGGAGTCGGAGGGGGCGGTCATGGGACGGGGTCGATGGCCTCCGTGTGGGCGGGCTCCGCGCCGGCTGGTTTGATAAGGGCCGCGCCGGAAACCCCGGTATGGCTCCCGAGGCGGTCGTGACGGCGACCGTACTCGGGACCTTCGCGTTGCTCTTCGTTCGTCGGCTGGGGATCTACCCGGTGAGCCGGGCGATCACCGCCGCCACGGGGGCAGTCGCCGTGATCGCCCTCGGCGCCATCGGCTTCGAGGACGCCCTCGCGAGCGTCCACGTCGGGACGATCCTGTTGCTGTTCGGGATGCTCGCCCACGTCGCCGCGCTGGCCCGAAGCGGCTTCTACGGCTGGGCGGCCGCGGCGCTCGTCCGCTGGGCGGGGACGACCCGTCGTCTGGCTTACGGCGTCCTCGTGGTCGCCGCGGGGCTGTCGGCGGTGGCGCTCAACGACGCGACGGTGGTGTTGATGACGCCGGTGCTCGTCGTCGCCCTCCGGGAGGCCGACGCCGATCCCGTCCCGCCGCTCATCGCGTTGATCCTCGGGGCGAACGTCGGCAGCGTCGCGACCCCGCTCGGGAACCCACAGAACGCGTACGTGCTCTCCCGGAGCGGACTGACGACCGTCGAGTTCGTCACGGCCCTCGCGCCGGTCGCCGCGGTGAGCCTGCTCGTCGCCGCGGTCGCCCTCTGGCCGATCACGCGGGCCGACCGGCACCTGGTGCCGGTCGACGAACCCGACGTCGACCGGCCGTGGGCGCTGACTAGCGGCGCGTTCTTGCTCGCGACGTTCGTCGGGCTGGCGGCGCTTCCGGCCGTCGAGCCGGGGCTCGTCGCCGCCGGCCTCGGTATCGTCCACGTCGCCTGGCTCCAGCTCTACCGGCGGGTGCCCGGGGAGGCGGTCCTCCGGGACGTCGACTGGGGGATCCTCGTGTTGTTCGTCGGCCTGTTCGTCCTGGTCGGGAGCCTCGAGGGGACGGCCCTGATCGAGGCGCTCTCGCGGTTCGAGGGCGGCTTCCCGCTCGCGGTCGCGACCTTTGTCCTCTCGAACCTGGTGAGCAACGTCCCCGCGGTCGTGTTGCTCTCGGAGGCCGTCGTCGGGGCCGAGGGGTGGCTGGTACTCGCCGCGGTGAGCACGCTCGCGGGCGTGGCGACGCCGATCGCGAGCGCGGCGACGCTCATCGTCCTCGATCAGGCCGGCTCCCGTGGGGTCGCGATCCCCGTCGTCAGACTCGTCGCGGTCGGCTTCCCCGTGGCCGTGCTCACGAGTGCGATCGCGGTCGTGATGCTGACGGTCGTCGGCTGACCCGCTTTAGGGTGTCCGTCGGCCCGATCTCTCGAACTCGACGAACCGTCTACCGTGTAGTAGCCCCGTGCCGAACGGGCGGTGTGGCCCACGCGACGCTCGGTGGCCCCATCACGTCGGCGAGCTCAACACATCAGCTCGCCACCGTTTACGTTCAGCGTCTCCCCGGTGACGAACGTCGCGTCCCGGAGGTAGGCGACGGCGTCGGCGACGTCCGCCGGCTGGCCGTACCGTCCGACGGGGATCGCCGCGAGCTCCTCCCGTCTCTCCTCGGGGCTGCGGTCGTCGGTCATGTCCGTCTCGACGTGGCCCGGCGCGACCGCGTTCACCCGGATCTCGGGGGCGAAGTCGCTCGCGTGGCTCCGGGTCAACGAGAGCAACGCCCCCTTCGAGGAGGCGTAGTGACACTCGATCGGGGCGCCGGTGTGAGCGAGGATCGAGGAGACGTTGGTCACCGAGGGAGCGTCCGTCGACGCCCGGAGCGCCGGCAACGCGGCTTTCGTCACGTTGAACGCGGAGTTGACGTTCACGTCCATGATCCGATCGAAGTCGGCCGGATCGAGCTCGGCCGTGTGGAGGTGCTGGTCGATGCCGGCGTTGTTGACGACGTGATCGACGCCGCCGAACGCCGCCGTGGCCGACTCGACGAGCCGGCCGGCTTCCTCGGGGTCGGAGACGTCGGCACCGACGACGGTCGCCTCGACGCCGTGCTCGCGGACCGCCCGCGCGACCCTCTCGGCCGCGTCCGCGCTCGTGTGGTAGTTGACGGCGACGTCGTAGCCGTCGGCTGCGAACCTGAGTGCGATCGCCCGACCGATGCCCCGCGAGGAGCCGGTGACGACTGTGGCTGGCATGACCGTCCCTCTCGGCGGAGGGAACTTCGCGGTTGCGAAAGCCCGACAACCGATCGTAGACGAACAGGGCAGGTGATCGGTGAGTGGACGACTGGGCAGGTGATGAGTGAATCGGGAAGATGATCGGTGAGTGGCCGAACCGAGGCGGTCAGTCGTCGATCGGTACCGCAGTCGACAGCCCCTCGTCGATGTCGGCGGCGCCCATCTTCTCGATCAGGGCGTCGATGGTCTCCTCGCGTTTCCCGGAGACGAACTTGATCGAGCCGACGACGAGGTGGCCCCCGCCCGAAACCCCGGCGCCGGGCACCTCCTCTTGGAGCTCCGAGACCATCTCCGGGATGTCGAGGCGGACGCCGTCGCTACGGAGGACGGCGAAGTCGGGCCCGTAGCCGACCGTGATCACGGGATCGCCGGTCTCGGCGACCATCCGGTCGTGGATCGCGCCGGTCGTATTCCCCGGCGCGGGATAGGTGAACCGGCGGGCGCCGTTCTCGACGTCGATCCGGTAGAGACGGGCGCCGTTTTCGAGGGATTCTGACTCGACGTGGGCCATCGCGGCCTCGAGCTGGTCGTCGACCGCCCCCCTGGCGCCGTCGGCCAGCAGGCTGACGAGCTCGCGGCTCCGCGTCCCGTCGTCGACCTCGAGGCCGAGGACGTCACGGATGAGCCGGTCCCCGGGGTCGTATCGCAGCCAGAAGGCGGCGTAATCGAGCGCCTCGCTCACGTCCTGCAGTCGGCTCTCGTCGTACCCCTCCTCGGCGGCGAGAGCGAGGTAGCCGCCCATAGCGTCGGCTTTCGACCGGTCGGAGAGGCCGGCGACGGCGGGGAGGTGACGGAGCTCCGCGCCGAGTTCGGGGTAGATCATCCGGGCGAGTTCGACACAGCACATTCCCGTGGTGATCCGGTAGTCCTCGCCGTGGAGGTAGGGGTTGACGTGGGCGTCGAGCAGCCCCTCGACGGCCTCCGGGTCTGGGTGGTGGTGGTCGATCGCGACGATGGGGATGTCGTAGTGGGCCAGCGTCTCGTAGGCCGGGACGTCCTCCGCCGTCGAGCCGTTGTCGAGCATGAGCAGGAGGGGAAGCTGCTGGCCGTGGCGTGCCCGATCCTCGAGGGCGAAGGTGAGATCGCGGGTGGCGTCTTCCATCTCGTAGAACGGTGCCTTCGACGGGAGGCGTTTGATCAGGTGGCGAGGTGCGTCCGCGGACTCGTGGACGTCGGCGATGAACCGCTCGAGGGCCATCTGGACCGGGACGGCGGCACACATCCCGTCGCCGTCGGCGTGGTGGCGCACCCGGATCGGCCGTCCCTCGAGGACGGTCCGCCGGAGCAGGCGGGCGACCTCCTCGAGCTCCGGGCGGAGCTTCTCGAAGGCCGGCCACTCGATCAGCGGCTCGACGTCGTGGGGTTCTGCGCGGGCGGCGAGCGCTTTTGCGAGCCGGTCGCGGACCTCGCTGGCGACCTCGCCGTCGAGCGTCGAGAGACCGTCGACTTCGACCTGGACGTCCCCCTCGCGGTGTTCGGGGACGCCGGTGACCCGAACGACGTCGCCGACGGCGACCGCGGGGTACGCCCGGACGCCGGCCTCCTCGAAGGCCGCACAGGGGACGATACCCGACTCGTCGGCGACGTGAAACACGGTCGGGCCGCCGGTCTGTTTGACCTGGATCACCTCGCCTTCGAGGTGGATCTGTTCGCCGACGTTCGCCCCCAGCCGATCGGTGCCGGTCAGCGCGTAGTCGTGGGGGACGGTGCGGACCTCGGCCGTCTCGAGGTCGGCGTCGACCGGCCGAAACGCCATGTCGCCGTTCTCCCGGACCTCCTCGAGCTCGACGACGAGCTCCTGGCCGACCCGGTAGGTGCCATCGAGGACCGACTCGTGGACGAGTCCGGAGACGTTCTCGGAGAGGTCGACGAAGACGCCGTACTCGACGACGCCGTTTATTTCCGAGCGGTACGCAGGCCCCTTCTCGACGTCTTCGGCGGTGCAGTCGGGATCGAGATCGTAGACGACGGAATACCCGTCCTCGCCGGAACCTCCGGCGGAATCACGTGTCATCAGTGCCAGACGTTCGTCGTCGTTGCGTATAACGCTTATTAAGCGCCACGAGGGGAGCGATCCGTGGGCCTTCGAGCGCCACGAGAGGGGACGGTCCGTCGGTCGGACGGGCCGTGAGCCGTCGTCGACTCCGAGCCAGTGTCCGTTTCGGAACGTTTAGCAACTTCAAACCCACAGGTACGTCTATGGGGCTGTTCGACGCGCTGTTTCGATCGAGCGAGATCCTCGGTATCGCCGAGGAGACCCTCGAGTTCGTCATCGAGTCCGCCGAGGCGACCCACCCGGACGAGTACATGGGGATGCT
>PUPA01000132.1 GCA_003552885.1 Natrialbaceae archaeon | reverse complement strand
GTCGAGGAGCTCTACCGGGCCTCGCGTGCTGGCGTGGAGATCGACCTCCTCGTCAGGGACATCTGTCGGCTGCGACCCGGACTCGAGGGGGTAAGCGAGAACATCCGCGTCTCGAGTATCGTCGGTCGGTTCCTCGAACACGACCGGATCTTCCGGTTTCGAAACGGCGGCGACTGGGAGTGTTTCATCGGCTCGGCCGACTGGATGTCACGCAACCTCGACAGCCGGGTGGAGGTGATCACGCCGATCGAGGATCCGTCGATCAGCAACTACCTCCGCGAGATCGTCGAGATGGGGCTGGCCGACAACCGACGTCGCTGGGAGATGCGAGCCGACGGCAGCTACGTCCAGTGTCGTCCCGGCGACGAGCCGACCCGCAGCCTCCAGGAGACGTTCATGAACAGTGCTGGCGAGTAACAGACTTATCACCCCGGCGATCCCAATGTTCGCCATGCCGCGAGCGACAACCGAGACCGACCACGAGGGGTGCCGGGGCCGATGAGCGAACACCCCGTGCTCCCGGAGGATGAGACCGTTCTGGGCAACGTCGACAAGGACGATCTGTACAAAAGCAGTGGCAAGATCAGGAACAAGTACTACGAACGCGAGATGGAGCGTCTCCACCAGGAGCTAGTCAAGCTCCAGATGTGGGTCAAAGAGGCGGGGCTCCGGGTCGTCGTCTGCTTCGACGGACGCGACGCCGCGGGCAAAGGCGGGACGATCCACCGCATCACCCGACGGACGAGCTCCCGCGTCGTGAAAGTCGTCGCGCTCGGCAAACCGAACGACCGCGAGCAGAGCCAGTGGCACTTCCAGCGCTACGTCCCACACCTGCCGGCGGCCGGTGAGATGGTGCTGTTCGACCGCAGCTGGTACAACCGCGCGGGCGTCGAACGGGTGATGGGCTTCTGTACCGACGAGGAGTACCACGAGTTCCTCCGTGCTGCCCCCCAGTTCGAGCGCATGCTGATGAACGACGGGATCATCCTGCTGAAATACTGGTTCTCGGTCAGCGACGAGGAACAGGAACGCCGGTTCCAACAGCGCAGCAACGACCCGAAACGCCGCTGGAAGCTCAGCCCGATCGACCTCGAGGCCCGCGAACGGTGGGTCGAGTACTCACGGGCGAAAGACCAGATGTTCACCCACACCGATACGGAGGATTCGCCGTGGTACGTGATCGACGCGGACATCAAAAAGAACGCGCGGCTCAACTGTATCAGCCACCTCCTCTCGCAGATCGAGTACGAGGACACAATGCCCGAACCCACCGAACTCCCGCCGCGACAGAAGGATCCGAACTACGAGCGGCCGCCGATCGAGGGTCAAAACTGGGTGCCAGCGCTCTACGGCCCGGACACGATTGACCCGGAACGGTTCTGATACTCTCGGCTGTACGTCTTTCGAGATTCTCGCCGCATCGGGATGGTGAGAATCTCAGTACAGTCACAGCCAACAGTACGAGACGCCTACCGGCGTTGGGCCACTCGGGCGGCGGTTCCCGCCGAGACCGAACCAGTAAAGACCGGGGACTCGTTCTTTCCGGGCATGACGACGAGGCTCGGAACGGCGAGTGCGGCCCCCGGCGAGCTCGACACGGGCCGGCTCGAGGTCGGCGAGGCCCGCGACGGATCCCCCGTCGCGTTGCCCGTCGCCGTGATAAACGGGGCGCGGCCGGGGAAGACCCTCTACGTGCAGGCAGTCAGCGACGGCGACGAGCTGAACGGGCTCGGGGTCGTCCGTCGGTTCGTCCCACAGATCGACCCGGCGCGGCTCTCGGGGACGATCCTGGTCGTCGGAATCGTCAACCTCCACGCCTTCCGGATCGCCGAGCACCGCAACCCGGTCGACGACACGAAGATGAACCGGGCGTACCCCGGCTCGGCGAACGGTAGCTCGAGCGAACGGATCGCCCACGCCACCTTCCAGGAGGCCAAACGCGCGGACCTGATCCTCGATCTCCACCAGGGGTCGACCAGCCGCATGATCGACGAGACCAGGGTGCGCTGTGGCAAACGCCACCGGCTCCACGGCGCCTGTCTCGAGCTGGCGAAAGCCTTCGACAGCGGCTACGTCCTCGACATGAAAGGCCCCAACGGCCAGCTGGCCCGGACGGCCCCCGACGAGGGGATCCCGACGATCGACCCCGAGCTCGGGGGCAGCGTCGGCTGGGACGAACGGAGCATCGAACGGGGCGTCCGCGGAGTGTTCAACGTGCTCCGATACTACGACTTCCTCGGCGGGAGCGTCGAGACCCCACGGCAGATCCGGATCTCCGGGTTCGACCAGTACGGCTCCTCGGTCGGCGGCCTCGTCGGATTCCAGGCGAGCCTCGGCGATCGCGTGAGCGCCGGTGATCCCCTCTTCGAGGTGACGACGCCGTTCGGCGAGTCGAAAGAGGAGGTCGCCGCGAAAAACGGCGGGATCCTCTGGCGGACCCGACG
Source organism: Natrialbaceae archaeon (assembly GCA_003552885.1). Lineage (GTDB taxonomy): Archaea > Halobacteriota > Halobacteria > Halobacteriales > Natrialbaceae > Tc-Br11-E2g8. The sequence continues at coordinate 2,298 of PUPA01000132.1, read as the reverse complement.
GCTCCCCCAGGTCGCAACCGGGGAGTACGTCTGCTCGGTCGGCACGAGGGTCGACAGCTACTGACCGTGCCCGCCGACCTCCACTGTCCCGACTGTGGGACGCGGTACGCCGCCGGCCCCGACGAACCCTGGCGGTGTGGCTGTGGCTCGCCGCTCGAGTTCACCGAACGTCCCCTCCCGAAGGGCGAGCCCAGAGCGCTCTCGCGGCTCGACACGAGCGCGGGGCTGTGGGCGTTCTTCGAGCTGCTCCCGATCGAACGACGGGTGAGCCTCGGGGAGGGCTTTACGCCGCTCGTCCCCGCCGAGGGCTGGAACGCGGCGTTCAAACTCGAGTACGTCTTCCCCACGGGCTCGTTCAAAGACCGCGGCGCGACGACGACGCTCTCCCGGGCGGTCGAACTCGGCGTCGACCGGGTCATAGAGGACTCCTCGGGCAACGCCGGGGCGGCGATCGCGACGTACGCCGCCCGGGCGGGGATCGACGCCGACGTCTACGTGCCCGCGGACGTGAAACAGTCGAAGCTGATGGCGATCCAGCGGACCGGCGCCCGCCCCATCAGGGTCGACGGCGAGCGAGCCGACGTCACGCGGGCGTGTCTCGAAGCCGTCGAGGGTGTAGACGACACGCCGACAGACGGGGACGACAGACCGACCGATGAGGACGACAGACCAACCCACGGGGACGACGCGCCGTACCAGCGCGGGACGGGGTGGTACGCGAGCCACGTCTGGAACCCCGCCTTCCTCGCGGGCACGGAGACGTTCGCCTACGAGGTCGCCGCCCAACACGGCTGGAACGCCCCCGACGCGATCGTCCTCCCGGCCGGCAACGGCACCCTGTTGCTCGGGGCCTACCGCGGCTTCTCGCGGCTCCACGAGGCCGGCGTCGTCGACGGGCTTCCCCGGCTGTACGCTGCACAGGCGGCCGGCTACGCGCCGATCGTCGCGGCCGTCGGCGGCGAGGGCGGGGAGGGAGCGACGAACGAGCTCGCCGACGGGATCCGGATCGACGATCCCGCCCGTGGCCCGGAGATGATCGAGGCGATCGAGACGACCGGCGGCGACGCGGTCGCAGTCGACGAGAACGCCGTCGAGACGAGCCTCGATCGGCTCCACCGTGCGGGTTTTTACATCGAGCCGACCTGTGCCGTCGCGCCGGCGGCCCTCGAGTGGTTCCACGAACGCGGGGTGATCGACGCCGACGAGACGGTCGTCGTGCCCCTGACCGGCAGCGGACTGAAGACGGTCTGACGGCAGCTCGGTCTTCGACGAACGAGACGGTCGGATCGAGCGTCCCCGCGGCTCTCGACGCGGACGCCAACGGCCCCGTCCGTCCTCGGGGAAACCCCCGGGAGCGAGCCCACTGGCCGTTCTCGACGTCGGAATCGTGACCGAACACTAACGGTCCGCGAACGGGACCTCTCGCCTATGCTTCGGCACCGACGTCCGACGACCCTCCGGGAGCTCCTCGAGGAAACTTTCGGACCGATACTCCGCGTTCAGACGTACAAGAACGTCCTCTACCTGATCCTGGCGTTCCCGTTGGGGTTCATCTACGGTACGGCGCTCGGGTTCGGCCTGTTCTTCGGAATCGGCCTCTCGGTCGTTCTCGTCGGGCTCGGTATCCTCCTCGTCTGTGTCCTGGTCGTCCGTCTGCTCAGTGGGTTCGAGCGGTGGCTCTCGAACCGACTCCTCGGAGTCGAGCTCGCGACACCGGAGGCAGGGGCGACCGGAGACGGGGTGGGTGGAACGGTTCGAGCGTCCCTCGAAGCGAACTCGACCTGGCGTGGACTCGGCTTCCTGTCGTTGAAGTTCTGGTTCGGTATCGTGGGTCTGCTCTTGCTCTTTGGGTTCTCCACCGCGTACTCGATGATCACGGCTCCGATCGGTCGACCACGACGGATCGAGTTCGGCGAACTCAACGGCGAGCCGGTGGTGTGGACCGTCGAGACGGTTCCCGAGGCAGCGGCGGCGGGGCTGATCGGAGTCGTGATCGCCGTCGTGTTGTTACACCTGTCGAACCTCTTTGGATACGTCGCACGTCGGGTCTCGATCTCGCTTCTCGGTGGATGACGCCGAGTGCGGTGTCGAACGGCCACCCTCCCAATCCCTCGGCGGGTTGTTCGTCGGCGGTTCGTGTAGTCGGTGCCGGATTCACCCCCGTGATGGGGCAGTCTCCGCCAGTCCCCACGGTCATGGCTCACACCCCTCGGACGACGCGTCCGGGCCGACCTCCCGCCAGGTTTCGGTGCAGTAGCTCGTGTCGCCGGGCTCCCCGTCGGCGACCGCCGGCACCGG
>PUPA01000107.1 GCA_003552885.1 Natrialbaceae archaeon | reverse complement strand
TCGACGGCGACGACGGGGACTCCCTGATCGGCGCGGAGAACGCGTTCCCCCTCGGCGTCGGCGAGTGTATCTGCGTCGGGATCAAGACGGTGACCAAGGGGTTGGAAAAGGGCGACCAGCTGCTCGAGAAGCTCGAAAACGAGATCGTCATCCACGCGGACGCGGACAACCTCGGGGAGCTCGGCGAGCGCGTCGACCCCGACTCGATGTCGATCACCGGGATGTGCTCGAAGGAAGTCGGCAAGCGGGAGTACTACCTCTGGCGGGTGTACAACGAGAACGAGTTCCCGGTCAACACCCGCTGGGAGTGTCTGGGCGGCCCGAAGGGTTCCGGCGCGCTGAACGTCTGTGCGAACGTCACCAGAGGCGACGGCGACCGGCCGTTCGTCCCCGGCTACTACTTCCTCACCGAACAGCAGTGCGATCCGATCGGGATCTCGACGAACGGCGTGGACCTGGACACGGCCGGGATCGATCCCGGCAAGGAGTGTGCGGACTTCGAGAGGGACCTGATCGAATACCTCGTCGAACGGGGGAACGTCGGCAACGCCGGCGTCTGCGTCGAGACCGAAGACGACGTTCCCGAGCCGAACACGTAAATCGGAGCCCCGGGGACGATCGGAACCGACGCCGCGCTTTTCCGTTCTCGCTTTCCGGCTCGTCCGTTACCGTTCTCGCTTCCCGGTTCGTCACTCGATCGCGCGAGCTCGAAGGGAGACGTCTTCATCGGGATGGCGGGGGCTCGACGCCGCGGGACGGCCGACGGCTAGCTCCCTCGGTCCAGCCGAGTCCCTCCGACTTCGGGTTATCTCTCCCCGTCGTCGGACACGGTTTCGCCCCCAGTCGGCCCGTCCCCGTCGTCGGTCACGGTCTCACTTCCGGTCGGCTCGTCCCCGTCGTCGGGTGATCCACCCGGCTCTACCGGCCCTCCGCCGACGGCCCGCTCGCGTTCGTGGACGTACAACAGCCCCTCTTCGACGACGTAGTAGCACCCGTCCTGGCTCTCGATCACCCGACGGTCGTGGTCGATCGCGACGTCCACGAGATCCTCCAGGCTGTCGATCTCGACCCGTGTACGGTCGTCGACGTCCGCCGGGACGGCGCCGGTGGAGATCCAGTCGTCGAAGGCGTCCCGTTCGCGGTCGAGCCGGAGCCGTTCCAGTTCGGCCTCGGCGGGAGCGAGGTTCCCTCGCGATCGGCTGTGGACGAGAGCGGAGAGTGCGGCGACCGAGACGACCGCGAGTGCGGCCCCGGGAGCCGGCCCGAAGACGCTCGCGGTCGCGGCCGCCTCGACCTCCTCGGTCCGTTCTTCGACGTGTCGCTCGGCGATCGGTGCCTCGACGGTGTAGGCGTCGCCGTCGGGGTCGATGGCCAGCTCGTAGCGATCCCCGTGGGTTACCGGCTCGCCGTCGATCGTCCCCTCGAGGGTCACGTGGACGACGACGACCGTCTCGACGGTCCCCGGTGTCTGACCGAGGCTCGCCTCGACGCGCTCGGTCTCGTTTTCGAGCGCCGGAACGTCGACGGTGAACTCGACGGCTACGGGTTCGCCGGGCTCGACCCCCTCGCGTTCGACGGCGTCGAGGGGCTCGCTCGTGGCCCAGTGTTCGACGTCGTCGCCGACGGACCGGACCACCCGCTCTGCGGTGATCTCGACGTCGACTGCACCCTCTCCGCCGTCGTAACGGTGTTCGAACTCGCCGTCGAGCTCCGGAGCCGCCCGGGTGAAGTACACCGGTTCGTTCGACAGCTCCTCGCCGACCTCGAACACCGCGTTCTCCCGCTGGACCTCGCCGCCGTGGTCGAATCCGGCCGTCGTCGACCACGCCTCGACGGTCCGCTCTTCGGTGTCGGTCTCCGGCCCCTCGGCGTACGCCGAGTACGCCAGGAAGCCACCCAGCAGGCTCGTCGCGACCAGGAGCGCGACGACGAACACGAACCAGGTGTCCGCGACCGTCCGCAGCCGGGCCGCCAGCAACTCGCGTCTCATCGGTCGGTACCTCCGCCGTGTCGGTTTCGAATCGTGCTCATGGGAATCCTCACAGATAGCGCCGTCCGCGCCCCGCCCGCCGGCGCTCGCGGGTTCTGATCCGTCCGGTGCCGACCAGCAGGGCGAACGGGAGCGCGAACGCGGCGACGATCACCGCGGTGACGGCGGCGGTCGCGATCCACGGGTGGATCGCGTGTAGCCACGCGATCGCCGGCGTCGGCAGGACGGCGAAGTACCGGTGCTCCGCGAACGAGTGGAGATAGTAGCCGAGCTCCGACGGAGCTCTCACCGCGACCGTCGCGTTCGTCGACTCCCCGCGACTCAGCCGCCTCGGCTCCGACTCGACCGCGACGTCCGCGCTCGCCGGTTCGACGATCGTCACGACCGGGAGGACGCCGCCGTTTCGCAGCTCGTAGGTCCGCTCGTCGGTCTCCCCCGCGGGGATCACGCGTGGCGCACCGGAGTCGTGTTCGGCGCTGACGGTGCCGAACTCGACCGTACCGGAGATCGAGATCATCGTGATGACGGTCACCACACAGAGGACGACGGCCATCGCGAGCACGAGCCGGCGTGCGTCGAACACCCCGGGACGGCTCCGCGAGCGCTCCCGCGATCGGTCGTTCGACCGACCGAGGAGGACGGCGAGCCCGACGACCGCGAGACCGAAGCCGAGCAGGAGCGCCGAGAGGCCACGGGAACCGAGGACCGCCCCGGTGCCGAGCACTCCGGCGATCCACAGCTGTGCCGACTCGAGGCCGTCTCGAACCCCCATCGCCGCCGTCCCGAGGTGGGGGATCGTGACGACCTCGCCGTCGACCGTCGCGGCCGTCGCGACGATCTGGCCGTCGGTGACGTGGGGTTCGGCGCCGTCCTGGTCGGTCACGACGTTCCCGTCCCCTCTGGTCACGTAGCCGTGGTCGGTCTCCGCGACGACCCGGTGGGTCGTGAGCCCGCCACCGTCGATCTCCTGGGCGTCGTAGACGACCACGTTGCCCTCCTCGACGGGGCCGGAGACCGCGGCCGGCACCACGAGGAAGCCGTCACCCTCCCCGATCGTCGGCGACATGCTGTCGCTCTCGACGTACGACAGCGCGACCGGCTGTCCGAGGAGGAAGCCGAACACGAGCGAGCCGACCACGACCACCGCCGCCGCGGCGAGGAGGAGCTCGACGGCACGTCGCGGCCTCATCGGATCTCTCCCCCGTGACCTGTCGCCGCCCACTGGAGCCCGCCGTCGGCGGTTGGGGCTCTGACAGCCCGACGGTCGGACCGACCGGGTCGAAAGACGTCCGGGCCGAGCGAACCGACGGACGCCACGCGTGGCGTGGGACCCGGCCCGCCGGCCGTCTCCGTGAGGTCGACGACCGATCCGGGCGAGGCGGTTGCCGGCTCGGCGAACGAACGGATCACGCGATCTGCGGACGAACGGATCACGTCCGCGGGGCCACCGGGGGCGGTAGTAAGTAATAGCTGACTATCAGTGAGTACGTACCATCTTCTCCACAGAACACTCACGGAAAAGTGATAGACGGCCACGGCTCGGGGAGGTGCTGGCGGCGGTCGGATCGGTCGGCGGGCCGTGACGTTCAGCGGCCCGTTTACGTCGCCGTCCGGGCCCGAATCGGGCTCATAGTTATCTCCCGGCCCCGGGAGACGCCGACGAGGGGGATGACACGAGTGAGCGAAGCCGAGACGAACGGGACGTCGGCCGGCGACGACGGAGGGTCGGCCGTCCCGAAGCACTCCGACGAACCGCAGCCGGAGGGGCACGCCGACGGTCCGTCGAGGGCGTACGTGCCGGGGTCGCCGGCGAGGACCGACGGGCAGGAGGTACACCACGAGGAGATCTTCACCGTCCTGAGCAACCGCCGTCGCCGTCGGGTGCTCCGCTACCTCGAGGCCCACGACGGCGACCGGGTCGACCTCCGGACCCTGGTCGACGTGCTCTCGGAGTGGGAGTGTGGCGAGCCCGCCGAGCGGCTCTCCTGGCGGGAACGAAAACGGGTGTACACTGCGTTGCGCCAGTCACACCTCCCGAAGCTGGCGGAGGCGGGCGCGATCGAGTACGACCGTTCGCGGGGGGAGGTGACGCTCACCGAGGAGACCCGCGAGTTTCAGCTGTATCTGGAGTACGTCCCGGAGGGGGACGTCCCCTGGAGCCTCTGTTATCTCGGGCTGACGGCCGTCGGCGCGACGGTGGCGGGGCTGGCCTGGCTGTCGGTGTTCCCGTTCGGTGGCCTCTCCGGATTCGCCGTCTCGGCGGTCCTGCTCGCGACGTTCGCCGTCTCGGCGGTCGTACACACCTACCACTCGCGTCGGAACCGACTCGACGTCACCGGTGCGATGTCGTGAGCCGACCGGACGGACGGGGAGGACACCGCGGGGAGCGTCAGGAAAGCGGGAGTATTAACCCGACGCGCCGGAGAGATAGGGTATGACCTGGATGCGTGCAATCGCCGCCGCCGGGCTCTCGGTGTTCCTCCCGGGGAGCGGACACGCACTGCTCCGCGACTGGGTTCGGGCGCTGCTTTTCGCCGGCCTCTATCTCTTCGCGGTGGCGGCCTTTCTCCCGATCGGGGAGCTGTCCGCGGCGGGATCGACGTCGGCGATGGTCGACGCGGTCACCGAGGGAACGAACCGGATGGACCAGTTCGTCGTCTCTTTCGTCGTCATGTTCGCGGCGATCGACGCCGGCTTCCGCGCGCTCGATCTCACCCCCGGCTCCGACGGGGACGGCGACGGCCCGAGCTGTCCGTCCTGTGGCCGGGAGCTCGACGAGGAGATCGACTTCTGTCACTGGTGTACGACGCGCATCGAACCGCCGGAGGATCGGGAC
>PUPA01000007.1 GCA_003552885.1 Natrialbaceae archaeon | reverse complement strand
CGGTCGTCCCGGGGTCGGATCCGCTCGCGGTAGCCCCCCTCCTTCGGTCGTCGTCGGGGGTGGGTTTCGCCTCTTCGCTATCCGAGACGGTCGTCTCATCCGAGATACCGACTTCCGGATCTTCCGCCGTCGACTTCGGATTTCCACGGCCGGAGCCGAGCAACCCGTCCAGAATAGAGCCGTCGTCGTCCGCCTCCGAGTCGGCGTCGCCCGCCGACGTTCCGGTGTCGCCGAACTCACCTCCCGTGGGCTCCGCGGGCGGGGTGTAGACGTACAGCAGCTCCGGATCCCTGACGACGTACCGGTTTCGCTGCCGATCCTCGACGATCGCCGACTCGACGTCGATGGCGAACCGGGAAAGTTGCCCGAGGCTCGCGACCGGCACCTCTGGCCTGTCGAGGGCGGCTTCGGGAAGCTCGACCCGCGTGATCAGGTCGTCGAACTCCGCGAGGTCCTGCCGGTAGGCGAGCCACTCGCGGTCGGCCTCCGTGGGCTCCAGCTCCCGATGCCGGAACAGCCCCAGCCCGAGGAGGGCGGCCGCGCCGACGAGCGCCGCGAGCGGGCCGCCGCCGGCCTCGATCGGCTCCGGGGGCACCTCCGATTCTTCGACGCCGGTCTCGTACTCGAACTCCTCGGAGAAGCCGCCACCCTGGAGGCTGTAGGTCTCCCCGCCAGCGTCCACCTCGACTTCCTCGGTTCGAGTGATATCCCGAACCTCACCGCCGAACTCCCCCTCGTAGCTCGTCTCGACGGACAGGACGGTCTCGGACGCCCCCGGGCTCGCACCCAGACTCCCCTCGATCTCGTCGATTCGCTCGTCCAATGTGGTCACGTTGATCGAGACGTCGGCGACGACCGGGTCGTCGGGGCCGACCTCATCCTCACTCTCGGTGGCGATCGTCTCGGACTCACTCCAGTACTCGACGTCGTCGTCGACCGCCCGGTGGAGGAGGTCGACGGTGACCGTTACCGTCACGTCTTCGCCCTCGGTTCCCGCGTAGGAGGCGTTGTATCGGCCATCGACGACCGGAGAGAGCGACGTGTAGTAGAGCGGCTCGTCGGAGAGGACGGTTCCGACGGAGAACACCTCGTTTTCCTCCTCGACGACCGCGGAGTGACCGAACTCGCCGTCGATCGACCACTCGTTCGTTTCCGTGACCTGTTCGACCTCCGGCTCGCCCGCGTGGACGCCGTAGCTCAGCCAGATGCCGCCAACGAGGAGGGCGACGGCGACGAGCGCGAGCAGCCACTGGTACTTCGCGAGCAGTAGACGCGCCCGGAGGCTCGTCTCGCTCACGTCCACCACCACGGTTTGGATGCAACGTTCATATCATGACCTCCGTGTGTCGGATCCGACCCGCCGGCGCCGGGCCCGTTGACGTCTCTCACGAGCGCTGTCCGTTCCGATCAGGAGTCGACCGAGCGCGTAGGTGCCGCCGCCGAGCAGCCCCAGGATCGCCGCGTACGGGAGCCACGGGTGGATCGAAAAGAGCGCTTCGATCGTCGGTGCCGGAAGGACGTGGAGATACCGGTACTCGGTCGTGTACATCGGGTAGTAGCCGGTCTCCTCCGGGGCCGTGAGCTCGACGGTGACGTTCACCTCGTCACGGCCGTCGACGTGTGCCGGGCTCCCGTCGACGGCGACGCCGTCGCTCGCCGGTACGACGTAAGAGACGACCGGCACGAGCCCACCGTTTGGCACCGCGTACGTGAGCTCTTCGGTCGTCCCGGACTCGATCACGAGCGGGCGATCGGAGTCGAACGAGGCGCTGACGACGTCGAACGACTCCGTACCCGCGGGTGCGGCCATCGCGGCCACGGCGGCGATCACGACGATGGCGGCGAAGATCCCACACAGCACGCGCGGGTCGATCGGCTCGCTCTCGCTGCCGAACCGCGACTCGTGGGAACGGCTCCGACGTTCCCGGATCGTCTCGACGGCGTAGGCGATAACCGAGAGTCCGAGCAGGACGTACGCCAGTCCCGAGCTCCCGAGCAACGCGCCGGTGCCGAGGGTGGTCGCGAGCCAGCGTTGAACGCCCTCAAAGGCGTCGGATATCGCCGTCGCCGCCACGCCGAGTCGCGGGATCCGGACGACCTCGCCGTTTACCTGCAGCGCCGTCGCGACGATCTGGCCGTCCTGGACGTACGGCTCCGCCCCGTCCTGATCGTCGAAGGGGTTGGCATCCCCTCTGGTCTCGTAGCCGTGCTCGGTCTCCCCGACGACGCGGTGGGTCGTCAACCCGCCGCCCTCGAGCTCCTGCGCGTCGAAGACGACGACGTCCCCCGGCTCGGGCTCGCCGGCGAGCGCGCTCGGTATCGCCACGAAGCCGTCGCCCGGCGAGAGGGTGTCCTCCATGCTCCCGGTCTCGACGAACCCAAGCAGTATCGGCTGGCCGAGCAACTGGCCCGCGACCAACGCGACGATCGCGAGCACCAGGAGTACCTGCAGCCCCACCCCGAGCCACCGTCGTGGCGTCACTACCTCGGTTAACTTCATCAACCAACATTACTGTTACGACCGTTCGGAACGACAGAGAAACTGACCTATCGAGGACGTGACTAGCGTCCTACGAGTCCGATTCGCGACGCCGTCTGGCGATCCAGAGTATACCGAGTGTCGCAGCCACTCCGAGGAGGAGGAGGCCGAGTCCGCCGATCGACGCGATCCTCGCTTGCTCTTCGATCGGTTCGACGGCCGTGGGGGTCGAGTCGTCCTCCGTTCCGGCGGCGAGGCTGGTACCGTCGTCGGCCGATCCGTCGCCGTCGGACGGGGACTCGTCGGTCGATCCGTCATCGGTAGCCTCCGTACCGTCGGTCGTGGCGGCGGCGTCCCCGGACGAGGTGTCGGCTTCGACGACGACCGTCGCCGACACGTCGCCGGCTTCGATCTCGTAGCTGCCGGGAGCCTCCGGGATCCACTCGACGGTGACCGTCTCCGCGTCGCCGGGCTCGACGGTCGTCTCGACGACCCCGACGCGCTCCCCGTTGACGGTCACCGGCTCGGAGGCCGTCCCCGCCGCCGTGCCGTCGTTCTCGACTGTCACCGCCGTCGCCACCGGCTCGCCGACGACGGGGTCGGAGGAGGCGACCTCGAGTCCCGTCACCGAGAGATCGGGTGCGTCGAGGCCGACCGCACACGTCGAGAACCCATCGTGCGTGGCGACGTAGGTGACATCCCCATCGGTCCGCTCGGCGATCTCCGTCCGGACGTCCTCCCAGCCGCCGTCGCCGTGGCAGTACAGCGAGACGGCCTCCGCCCCTCGATCCTCGAGGGCCTCCCGTTCGACGGTGAACCGGTACTCGACGGTTCCGACGCCGTCTCCCGTGGCGTCGTGGACGGCGTACGCGCCGATCGGCTCGGCGCCGACCTCGTCCGCCATGGCATCGAGCTCCGTCGTCCCCGCGACGGTCTCGACCTCGAAGGCCGCGTCGGCGAATCCGGAGAGCTCCAGTTCGATCGTCTCGAGGGTGACCCCGGCCCCGATCTCGAGGTCGAGGTCGGCCTCGACGACGGCCTGTCGCCGGTCGGAGGTGATCTCGACGTATCGGGTGTCACCGTCGCCGGTCACGTCGACCTCCACCGAGGCGGCGTACCACTCGCCGTCGGCGACCGTCCCGTCTCCGCTCCCGGACGCCCCGTCTCCGCTCCCGGACGCCCCCTCTCCCGTCCCGGAGATCGAGAAGGTGCCGGCGATCTCCTCCCCTGCGTCGACGTCGGTAGCGTCGACGGTGAGCCCGACCGCGATCGAGTCGTTCGCCCCGATCGTGACCCCCTCGTCGATCGGCCCGGCCTCGGAGTGGTACTCGATCTCCTCGACGTCGCTCTCGATTCGGACGTCGGTGGCGTTCTCGCCGACGTTCTCGAGTATGAAGACGTCCTCGACGCTCGTCGTCGATCCCGCGGAGACGCCGCTCGCGTTCTCGAGGGTGTGCTCGGAGATCTCGACCGTGATCTCGCCGTCCTCGAGTCCGGCGTAGACGCCGTTTGGCCCCGGATGAGGGTAGGCGATCAGGTCGTCGATCTCGGAGAGGGAGTCGGCCCCCCCGGCGGACGGCTGGGCTGGCCCGTCGGTGAGAACGGTGGCACCTGTCGAGACGGCCAGCCCGCAGGCGAGCAGGGCGACGACGACGGCAAGGGTTCGATTCATTTCGCTATCCGTGTCGGATCGAGGTAGCTGAACCACATTGTATTGGGATCGTTGAAGTCGTATCGGTGAGCCTGAACCCGGCGATCGTCGCTTCAGGGTCGGCCGTAACGGGGTCGGTCCCATCCCGCACTCGGCGCGAACCGCCGAGGGCCGTCACTTCTTCGAACGCTCAATCACCTCTTCGAACGCTCAAGTACGTCGGGAGCCAACGGGAGGGCGTGTCAGTGGAGCCGGGCAGACTCGAGGTTCGTCTGCGCAGGGAGTTCGGCGGCACGATCGGCGAGTCACGGGTCGTCGTCCGCCAGGCGGTCGACCTCTCGGACGCGGGTCAGTTCGTCGACGACGTCGGCGTCCCCCTCACGAACGACGTGGTGGTAGAGGAGCTCGGGGACGCCCCGGAGGGGACCCCCGCAGATCGGTGGAACTGGTGGATGGGTGCACTCGAGGTGGCTTACGGCGGCTACGGACGGTTCGGGATCAGACGCTACCGCGGGTGAGCGCCCCGGCGGCCACGACCGGCCGGACGCCTACCGTCGGCAGAGGCCGGACGCCTACCGTCGGCAGATGTCGAGGAAGTTCTCGAACACCGCCTCGCCCTCCTCGGTGTGGGCGACCTCCGGGTGCCACTGGACGCCGTAGAGGTCGCGGTCGGCGTCGCTCATCGCTTCGACCCCACAGACGT
>PUPA01000127.1 GCA_003552885.1 Natrialbaceae archaeon | reverse complement strand
TCGGGGAGCCGGTCGACGGGGGGCCGACCGAGCCGGACGACGACAGCCGCGTCGAGGTGCAGGCGACCGCCGATGTCGGCGCGGACGACCGGGAGACGGACGACCGGGAGACGGACGACGCCGGGGAGTCGGACGACGAGGACGCGGCGGTCACCCTCACCGCGCTCGCTGACACCTACGCGACGGACGTGATCGTCTTCGAGTGGCTCACCGAGCTCGTCCGCACCGCCGGCCCCGCCGCGACCCTCCGGGCGATCGCCTACTACCACGAGATCGGCTGGATCGGCGCCGACGTCCGCGCTCACCTCGAGGCGGCCCTCGGGGGTCCCGACCTCGACATCGGCGTCGATCCGGAGGCGACTCCAGAGGAGCTGACCGCCGAGGATCACGCCGACAGCTACACCTACATAATGAAACTCGAGGAGATCCACGAGACCGACGCGGAGGTGAGCCCGTGACCGACCTCGTTGCCGGCGGTATCGGGACCACCGCGGTCGGCGGTGTCGGGACCCTCGTGGTCGGAAGTGAGGTGACTCTCGCGGTCGGAGGTGGCGGGACTCCCGCGACCGGAGGTGAGGTAGCTCCCGCGGTCGGAGGTGAGGTTGCCCCCGCGGCCGGGCGGCTCGTCCCGACGGGGGTGATCGCCGGTGGGCTTTAGTACGAGCGGCGCGGCGGCGATCCTCTTCGTCGGGCTGTTCGTGGCCGCCGGGCTGGTGTTTCCGGCCCTCGAGACCGCTCACGAGCGCCGATCGGAGGCGCTGGACGAGCGCACCGACCGCGCCCTGGAGCTGAAAAACACCGACGTCGAGCTGCTCGAGGCGAGCCACGCCGACGGCGAGCTGGCGGTCGAACTCGAGAACGCCGGCTCGACGGCGCTGTCGGCACCCGCGACGGATCTGCTCGTCGACGGCGAGCTCGCGCAGCCGGAGGTGGCAGTCCGGGAGGACGACGGCGCGGAGTCGGACGCCGAGCGCGAGCGGTGGCTGCCAGGCGAAACCCTCGTCCTGACCGTCGACACCGACGGGCTCGAGAACGACGACCCCGAGCGGGTGAAAGTCGTCGCGGAGAACGGGGTCGCCGTCACCGGCGACGTCACGGAGGGCGAGGATGGCAGGTGAGTCGATCTCGACGCTGATCCTGTTTATCGCCGCGATGCTCGTCGCGGCGACGGTCGCGGGGACCCTCGTGGTGAGCGTCACGGACGTCAGCGCCTCGATCGACGACTACAGCGGGGAGCTGAGCGAGGAGATCGAGACGGACGTGACGGTCATCAGCGACGCGGGCAGCGACGCGGTGTACGACGACGACGAGCTCACCCTCCTCGTGAAAAACACCGGCGAGCGGACGCTCTCGACCGACCCGGAGGTCCACGCCGTCCTGATAAACGGCCAGTACGCCGACACGGCCGACGTCTCGATCGCCGATCCGACCGGCGGGGAGGTCAGCTGGCAGTCGGGGGACGTCGTCGAGATCACCGTCGACGACGCGTCCGAGAACGGCTACGTCTCCGGTGAGAACCGCGTCGTCGTCGACGTCGGCGGCGACAGGGAGGTGTTCGAGTTCCATGGTTGAGCACTACTCGCTCGGGCTGGCCGACCGGGACCGCGTCGACACCGCCTTCGGCGGCGGGCTCCCCGAGGGGAGCGTCGTCCTCATCGAGGGCGAAGACGGCGCTGGAAAGAGCGCGCTCTGTCAGCGCTTCTCCTACGGGATGGCCGAGGAGGGAGCCCACGTCACCTACGTCTCGACGGAACTGGAGTCCTGGGAGTTCGTCCAGCAGATGCACTCGCTGTCCTACGACGTCGTCGACCACCTGCTCGGCGAGCGGACCCTCTTTCTCCACGCCGACGTCGACACCCACGACGAGGGAGAGAGCCGCCAGCTGCTCGCCCGCTTCGCCGGCGCGAAGACCCTCTGGAAGGCCGACGTGATCTACGTCGACACGCTCACGGCGCTGCTCAGGAACGACCCGAACTACGAGGCGACGGTCGCCAGCGGCGACGAGGACCACGTCGTCCAGCGGCTCGTCTCGCTGCTCCAGCAACGGACGCTGACCGACCGGACGATCGTTCTCACCGTCGATCCGACGAGCGTCAGCGAGGACGCCCTCCGGCCGCTGCGCAACGTCGCGAACGTCTACTTCGAGCTCGAGACCAAGTCCGTCGGCCAGGAGATCAGACGCAACGTCCGCGTCCGGCGGTTCCAGAACATGAAGTCGCCGGTCGACGACTCGATCGGCTTCTCGGTCCAGCAGGGCCGGGGGCTCTCGATCGTCTCCAGGACGGTGGCATAATGGCCGAGTTTGGCACCTCGCGGCTCTCGACCGAGCTCGACGCCCTCGCCGCGGAACACCCCCACCTCCGGGACCACCTCGAGTGGTTCTACGGGGAGTACACGGAGTATCCGACGCTGATCGACGGACCCTCCTCGGAGTGGGAGTCCGACCGGCCGAACGTCATCTACGAGGCCGAGGCGCCGATTTTCGTCCACGTCCACGGCGACCTCGGGATCGACACGACCTACTACTGCGTCGAGCCGACGATCGACGAGGCCGACAAGGGCCTCTACGAGCGGATACGCGGGCGGATCCTGGATCTGAGCGTGACCCGGCCGGCCCCCGGCGGCGACGCGGAGTTCGAAACGCACCTCGACGGGTTGTTAGAGGAGGTCGTCGAGGTCACCTCGGGGATCGCCGGCCAGTCGATCGGCCGGCTCCGGGCGCTCGGGGGTGGGAAGGTCGCCGTCAGCGCGGACCGCTACGATCGGCTGCGCTACCAGCTCCAGCGGGACATCGTCGGGCTCGGCCCGCTCGAGCCCGTGATGGTCGACACGGCTAACGAGGACATCCACGTCATCGGCCCCAAGCAGTGTTACCTCGATCACGGCACCTACGGGATGGTCTCGGCGACCGTCGACTTCGGCACCCCGGCCGAGTTCGAAAGCTGGCTGCGCAATATGGGCGAGCGGATGGACCACCCCATCAGCGACTCCGATCCGGTCATCGACGGCACCTTGCCGGACGGCTCGCGTATCAACATCATCTACTCCGACGACGTCTCCGTCCAGGGGCCGTCGCTGACGATCCGCCAGGGCGAGGATATCCCGCTGTCGATCTTCCAGATCACGAAGTGGGGGACGCTCAGCCCAGAGCTCGCTGCGTACCTCTGGCTCTGTCTGGAGAACGAACAGACCGTCTTCGTCGTCGGCGAGACGGCCTCGGGGAAGACGACGACGCTCAACGCCGCGCTCTCGTTTATCCCACGGGACTCGAAGATCTACACCGCGGAGGACACGGCGGAGGTCGTCCCGCCCCACGACACCTGGCAGCAGCTTCTGACCCGCGAGGGCTCCGGCGACGGCAACGCCGACGTCGACATGTTCGACCTCGTCGCCGCGGCGTTGCGTTCCCGACCCGACTACATCGTCGTCGGCGAGGTCCGTGGCGCGGAGGGGCAGATGGCGTTTCAGGCCGCCCAGACGGGCCACCCGGTGATGCTCACCTTCCACGCGAGCGACATCGTCTCGATGATCCAGCGGTTCACCGGCAACCCGATCAACGTCCCCGAGACGTTCATGGACAACTGCGACGTCGCGCTCTTCCAGAACCGGGTCAAACAGGGCGACGACGTCCTCAGGCGCGTAACGAGCGTCCAGGAGATCGAAGGCTACTCCGAGTACGAGGGCGGGGTCGTCACCCGCCAGGCGTTCAAGTGGGATCCCCGGGACGACGAGGTCGCGTTCACCGGCCGGAACAACTCCTACGTGCTCGAAGAGCAGATCGCCACCCTCCTCGGCTACACCGACACCCGCGAGATCTACGACGAACTCGACCGGCGTGCGGAGATCGTCCGCCAGCTGATCGACGCCGACGTGCTCGGCTACCACGAGGCCAACGACGCGATCGCCGGCTTCCAGCGCGACGGCCTCCAGGGGCTGCCGATCAGGCTCTCGGGCATCGAGACGATCGTCTGACCATGTCGACGAGCACCCCGGCCGGTGGCGCGCGATCGATCCTCGACTCGCTCTCGGGGGCCTACGAGGAGATGGAGATGCCGATCCGGCGGTACCTCCTGCTCGCGGTCGTCCCCTCCGTCGCCTTCCTCCTCGGGACGGTGGCCGCGACGCTCCTGTTCGATCTGGGGGTGCTCCTCGGGCTCCCGCTCGTCTCCCTCGGCGTTCTCGGGGTGGTCGTCGCGGCCGTATACCCGAAGCTCGCACAGGATCGCCGTCGGAAGCAGATCCGCCAGCGGTTTCACCTCTTTCTGACCCACATCACCGTCCTCTCGATGACGAACATAAACCGGGTCGAGGTGTTTCGCATCCTGGCGGAGGAAGACGAGTACGAGGCCTTAGCCGAGGAGATGGGTCACGTCGTCGCGCTGGTCGACACCTGGAACCAGAGCCTCGACGACGCCTGCCGGATGCGCGCGAAGGCGACGGCGAGCCCGCTTCTCGCCGACTTCCTGGAGCGTCTCGCCTACGTCGTCGGCGGCGGCCAGCCGATCAGTGACTTCTTAATCGACGAACAGGACACGATCATCGAGCGGTTCGTCACCCGTTACGAGGCCGACCTCGACAAGCTCGACGTGATGAAAGAGCTGTACACCTCGATGATGCTCTCGACGGCGTTCGTCCTCGTGTTCGCGATCGTGTTGCCGATCCTGATCGGGGTCAACCCGACGCTGCTCATCGCCGGCACGGTCGTGATGTTCGCGATCGTCCAGACCGGCTTCGTCTACGCGATCCACGTCGTCTCGCCGGCGGACCCGCTGTGGTACATAGAGGAGACCGCGGGGGACAGCCCCGTCGCACGCATCCCCCAGGCGCTTCTTTTCGGCTTCG
>PUPA01000042.1 GCA_003552885.1 Natrialbaceae archaeon | reverse complement strand
CGGAAGGGCAGAACATGAACCCGACGGCAGACGGCGGTTTCACGCTCCGGGAGGCGACGATCGCGGACGTCCACGCGGCGTTCGAGGCGGGCGAGCTCACCGTGAGGGAGCTCGTCGACCGGTATCTACGACGGATCGAGGCCCACGACGACGCGCTGAACGCGATCTTGTGCGTGAACCCGAACGCCCGCGAGCGCGCGGCCGCACTCGACGACGCGAACGGACTCGTCGGGCCGCTCCACGGCGTCCCCGTGGTGCTCAAGGACAACCACGACACGGCCGGGATGCCGACGACGGCGGGCTCTGTGGCGCTCGCGGAGTCGGTACCCGAGCGGGACGCGTTCGTCGTCCGACAGCTCCGGGCGGCCGGTGCGGTGGTGATCGCGAAGGCGAACCTCCAGGAGTTCTCCTTCGGGGTCGATACGATCAGCTCGCTGGGCGGGGAGACCAGAAACGCCTACGACCGCGGCCGGCGGCCGTCGGGCTCGAGCGGCGGCACCGCGGCGGCGATCGCGGCGAACCTCGGGCTGGTCGGCACCGGCTCGGACACCTGCTCGTCGGTGCGCTCGCCGCCGGCGTTCAACTGCCTGGTCGGCGTCCGGCCCACCCGCGGGCTGGTCAGCCGGAGCGGGATCGTCCCGCTGAGCGAGAGCCAGGACACCGCGGGGCCGATCGCCCGGACGGTCGCCGACGCCACCCGGCTCCTCGAGGCGATGGCCGGCTACGACCCCGACGACCCGATCACGGCCGCGGGCGTCGGCCACGTCCCCGCGGACGGCTACGCCGCCCACCTCGATCCCGACGGCCTCGAGGGCGCCCGGATCGGCGTCCCCCGGGAGCTCTACGGCCTCCAGGAGCCCACGAGTGCGCCCGCGTCGGCGGCCCGGGCGGTGACCGAGGTCGTAGAGGACGCCCTCGAGACGATGGCGGCCGCGGGCGCGACGCTGGTCGATCCGGTCGAGGTTCCGGACCGCGACCGACTCGAGTCGGCGCGAACCCTCGGCTTCGAGTTCGGGCGCGACCTCGCGGCCTACCTCGCGGAGCTACCCGACCCTCCCTACCGCACCCTCGAGGCGATCGTCGACTCCGGGGAGGTCGCGCCGGCGGTCCACGACCGGCTCGTCGACGGAGACGTCACCGGCCTCGACCTCGACGAGCCGGCCGTCGAACGGGCCTACCTCCGCCGGCTCCGGCGTCGCCGGGAGCTCGCGACCGAGCTCCGGAGCTCGCTCGTCGCGGCGGAGCTCGACGCGCTCGTCTACCCGCCGTCGACGATCCCGCCGGTCGAGATCCCCGAGAACCAGCCGTTCGTGGAGCTCCCCTGTGAGCTCGCCGCCCACACCGGCTTTCCGGCGGTCGTCGTCCCCGCGGGGTTCACCGACGACGGGCTGCCCGTCGGCCTCGAGCTGCTCGGCCGGGAGTTCGCCGAACCCCGGCTGTTCGAGCTCGCCTACGCCTTCGAGCGGGAGACGGGCCACCGGCGGCCACCGGAGGGGTTCGAGTCGCCGGCGTGACCGTCCACGGTCCGGTGGTCCGAGTCGCCGGCGTGACCGTCCACGGTCCGGTGGTTCGAGTCGGTGCTCGCGAGTCCACGCGTCGAGTGCGAGCCGCCGGCGCTCGCGAGCCCTCGGCCGGTCGAGTGCGGCCACCCGCGGGCTGGGTGCAGCCACTCACGGGCTGGGTGCGTCCACTCGCCGACTGGAAGTGGCTGCTCACGGGCTGGGGGCGGCCTTCTGGAGGGCCGTCTCGGCGACGTTGCCGCCGTAGTCGGCGCTGCGGGACAGCGAGTCGACGATCAGCCCGAGCGACTGGGCCTGCAACGGCTCGAGATCACGGAGCAGGTCGTCGATCCGACGGGTGTGCTGGTCGATCTCGAGGACGGATTCGAGGGCGGCGTGACCCAGCCGGTCGGCCTCCTCGCCGTCCTCGGCGAACAGCGCGTCCATCGACAGCTCCATGATCTCCGCGGCGTCGGTGTGAAGCTCGGTCAGCGCCTCGGCGACCTCCTCGGAGACCGTCTCGAGTTTGAGCGCGAGGTGGCTGATCTTGGCCGCGTGGTCGGCGACGCGTTCGAGCTGGCGGGCACTGGAGTGATAGTCGAAACAGTCCTCCCGACTGACTCCGAGCTCCTCCGCTGCGAGCGGCGAGCGCAGCGTCGCCCGGAAGATCCGGGAGACGACGAGCCAGAGCCGGTCGACGTCGTCGTCCCGTTCGATCACGTCGCGGGCGAGGTCGTCGTCGTTCTCGATCAACGCGGTGACGGCGTCGGCGAGCATCGAGCTGGCGATCAGGCGCATCCGGGTGACGGCGTTGACGATCGACAGCTCCGAGGAGTCGAGGAGGTCCTGGATCACGACCTCGCCGTCGGTCTCCTCGATCACTTCGACCCCGACGAGCCCCTGGATGGCCGACCTGATCGTGCTCCGCTGGGCGGTCGTGATCCGGCTCCCGGTGAGGGAGATGACGTCGAAGCCGCTCACGTACATCGTCATCACCGCACGGACGAGCCGGTCGCCCTCCAGGTTCGAGACGTCGAGGCTCCCGCGCTGGCGGTGGCTCTCTGACTTCGGCGTCAACAACAGGCTGTCCTCTTCCGGGTAGAACTCGACGACCGTCCCGGCGCTGACGTCGTTCGCCGTCGCCCACGACTTCGGCAGCGAGACGGTGTACGTCGAGCCGCCGGTGACCTGGACCTTGCGGGTCTCCATACCATCGCGTTCGGCTCGGAGACTATAAATTCACCAGTGTCTATAGAGACGTGTCGAGCGGATCGAAGGGCCCACCGCGTGTCCGATATAGCCCGACGTACCCCTCGTTATTGGTACTACTCTTACCCGAGAAAGAAGTTGACGAACATAGCTCTATATAGCAATCATAGTAGGACATTTACGTACTGTGATCTCTATACCACTCGATGGCGGACGAGCCGACCCCAGGCGACGATCTGACCACCTCGCGGCGGCTCCTCTTGGGTGTGACTGCCACGGCACTCGTCGGGACGGCGGGCTGTCTCGCCAGGGGCGAGCCGAGCGACCTCGAGGGGGAGATCAGGATGGACGGCTCGAACACCGTCTTGCCCCACGGGGCCGTCGTCTCAGAGGAGTTCCAGTGGCGGAACAACCGCGTACAGATCCCGGTCAACGGCTCCGGCACCGGCGCCGGCTTCCAGCGGTTCTGTCGGGGCGAGACCCACGCTCAGAACGCGAGTCGGGAGATCCTCCCCGAGGAGGAGGCCCTCTGTACCCAACACGCCACCGACTACGTCGAGCTGCAGACGGCCCTGGACGGCATCGCGGTGTTCGTCCACCCCGAAAACGACTGGTGTACGGAGCTCACCGTCGAGGAGCTGGCCCGCCTCTGGGAGCCGGGTTCGACCGTCGAGAGCTGGCGGGACCTCCGGCCCGACGACCCCGCGTTCCCCGACGAGCCCATCGAGCTCTACGGGCGGGATCCGGCCTCCGGCACGTTCGATTACTTCACCGAGGCCATAACCGGCGAGATCGGCGCGATCCGGTCCGACTACTCCGCCAGCGCCGACACGAACGTCATCGTCCGCGGCGTCCGGGGCAGCGAGTACGCCCTCGGCTTCGGCGGCGTCGGCTACTACAAGGAGAACCGAGGCGAACTCGACGCCGTCCCGATCGACGACGGCGACGGCCCGGTCTACCCGAGCGCGGAGAACGTAGAGAGCGGCGCGTACACGCCGCTGACCCGCCCGCTTTTCACCTACTTCCGGGCCGACGCGCTCGCCCGCGAGGATGTCCGTGCGTTCGCCCGGTTTTACTTCGAGCCGATCGACGGCCACGCCGTCGACGCCGAGTTCGTCGACGACCCCGCCGACTGGCACTGGACCCAGTGGGGCGCACGGCGGGTCGGCTACAACGCGATCCCGACCGAGAGCGACGATCCGGACGAACCGAGCGTCGAGGCCAGCGCGGCGATCCTCGAGGAGGCCATCGCGGAGGTCGTCGGATGAGCGGCGATCCAGGGATCACCGCGGCCACGAGCGCCGTCGAGGACCGGAGGGACGACCTCGTCAGGTACGTCTTCGCCTCCTGTGCGCTCGTCACCGTGTTGACGACGGCCGCGATCGTCCTCGTGCTCCTCGAGGGCGCCGTCGCCTTCTTCCGGTTCCCGGACGTCGGCCTCCCGGCGTACCTGTTTGGCACCGACTGGTCGCCGGTGATCCGCCCGCGGAGCTACGGCGTCGTGCCGCTGATCTGGGGGACGCTCGTGATCACGGTGGGGTCGGCGCTCGTGGCGATCCCCGTCGGCACGGCGACGGCGATCTACCTCTCCGAGTACGCCGACCCCGACGTCCGCAAGTACCTGAAACCGACCCTCGAGGTGCTCGCGGGGATCCCGACGATCGTCTACGGCTTTTTCGCCCTCTCGTTTATCACGCCGATCATCCAGCGTCTGTTCCCGGAGACGGGGACGTTCAACGCCGCCGCGGGCGCGATCGTCGTCGGGGTGATGATCATCCCGATGGTCTCGAGTCTGAGCGAGGACGCGATGAGCGCGGTTCCCGACTCGTTGCGAAACGCCGCCTACGGCCTCGGCGCGACGAAAGTCGAGGTGTCGACCCGCGTCGTCCTCCCGGCCGCGCTGTCGGGGATCGTCGCCTCCTACATCCTCGCGCTCTCTCGGGCGATCGGCGAGACGATGGCCGTGACGCTGGCGGTCGGGATGACCCCACAGATCACGGCGAACCCCCTCGAGTCGATGCAGACGATGACCGCCTACATGGTCCAGATCGGGATCAGCGACGTCTCGGTCGGCTCGATCGGCTACCAGAGTCTGTTCGCCGTCGGGCTCACGCTGTTCGCGATGACCCTGGGCATGAATCTGATCAGCCTCTGG
>PUPA01000015.1 GCA_003552885.1 Natrialbaceae archaeon | reverse complement strand
TTTCAGAACAAGCTTTATGTTCGTGGGAATAATCCGTGTTCGCGTGTCCCGAGACGCGAAACACCCGGTGAAGACCACCGAGCGGTCCCTCGAGCTTCTCGAGGCGTTGAGAGAGCGCGATCGGGCGGGCGTGACGGAGCTGGCCTCGACGGTGGAGATGGGAAAGAGCGCGGTACACAACCACCTGAGCACGCTCGAAGAGCACGGCTACGTGATCCGAGAGTCCGACGGCTACCGGCTCAGCCTGAAGTTCCTCGATCTTGGGGGGTACCTGCGTAGCCGGATGGACCTCTACCGGGTCGCCGAGTCGGAGGTCGACGCGCTCGCCAGGGAGTCGGGGGAGCTCGTCAACCTCGTCGTCGAGGAGGGTGGGAAGGTCGTCTACCTCCGCCGGTCGAAGGGCCCACAGGCCGTCGACCTCGACACCTACGTCGGCCGCCACGTCCACATGCACAGCTCCGCGCTCGGGAAGGCGATCCTCGCACAGCTCCCCGGAGAGCGCGTGGAGGGGATCGTCGACCGACACGGGCTGCCCGGGGCCACCCCGAAGACGATCACCGATCGGGCGACCCTGGCCGAAGAGCTAGAGCGAAGCCGCGAGCGCGGGTTCGCCGTCGACGACGAGGAGCGCCTCGAAGGGTTGCGGTGTGTCGCCGCGCCCGTCCGGTTCGCCGAGGACGTCACCGGCGCGATCAGCGTCTCCGCCCCCACCGCCCGGATGAGCGACGACTGGAGCGAGAACCGCTTCGTCGAGCAGGTCCGGGGCGCAGCGAACGTGATCGAGCTCAACCGCTACGGCGTGTGACGGGTCGGATGCAACGTGACGGGCCGGACGGAGTGTGACGGGCCGGATGCAACGTGACGGGCAGAACGCCGTGTCCCGACGTGGAAGGCCCGCTCCGGACCGTTCGGTGTCGTCTCCCCGGTCGTCTATCCCAGAGCCGTCGGCCTCGAACGGTCGGTGCCGAAGGCGAAGACCGTACGATCACCCGCCGTCCCCCAACGACGGGCGACACCACCCCTGGTTCGCCTTCCCCCCGGGGAGTACTGGGGTTCCAGTCGGCATAACTGTTAGCTGAGCAAAAAGTATCCCCAGTAGGTTACTCCGGGGTAAGTTACTTCCGAGTAGGTTACCACGGGATACCGTACGTCGGGGTGGGCTACTCCGTCCCGTTCGTCGGTCGGTCGACGCCGTCCGCGCCCTCGTCGGACGTCCCGCCGCGTTCTGCCCCCTCCTCGAGCCGGGAGCGGGCCGCGAGGTACGCGTCGCTCGCCGACAGGCGCTCGCTGGCGTACGCCCGTTCGAGGAGGGCCAGCCGCCGCGAGAGCGCGGCCCGCTTCCGTCGGTCGGACGGCTCCTCCCGTCTGCCGAGCTGGGCGTCGATCGCCTCCACGAGCGTCTCCCGGACGACCGGTTTGCGACGGACGTCGTCGCAGTCGACCTCGAGGAGGCCGAGGCCGGGACGGTCGCCAACGAGCATGACCGTCCGACACGCCTCGCCGAGGAGCGCCGGGAGCTCCTCCCGGTCGACGCCGGGGAGCCCCTCGTCGAAGACGACGACGTCTAAGCCGTCGTCACGGCTGTCGGCGACCTCCTCCCAGTCGTGAGCGCGGACGACCCTGTACCGGTCGGTCAGCCAGCCCCCGTACAGCTCAGTGATGCGCCGGTCCCGGTCGGCGATGAGGACCGTCGGCGTCGACGTCTCGAGGTGACGGTCGCCCCACGCCGAGAGGCTGTCGAACACCGGCATCAGCTCCTCGCCGGCGGCCGTCAGCCCGTACTCGACCCTGAGCGGGGACTCGCTGACGACCCGTCGATCGACCAGCCCGGCGTCCTCGAGCGCCCCGAGGGTCTCAGAGAGGACCTTCCCGGAGACGTCCGGGATCGTCTCCAGTAAGGCGTTGAATCCGACGGGGCTCTCCCGGCCGAGAGCGAGCATCACGACGGGGTGCCACTTCTTCGAGAGCAGCGAGAGCGCGTCGAGTGCCGCCCGGTCGTCGGGGTGTGCCGGCGTGGCTGTTCGTGTCATACGCCCGAATGCGAGGCCGGACTGATAGCTATTCCGACGGGCCGAAAGGCATAGATGAGTCGAGTCTGTACTCCGAATGGATGCCACCCACGGGGAGGGCGCACAGCCGTCGATGGGTGAGACGGTGACCGATCCACGGAAAGGCGGCGTCGAGCTGTTGATCGTCGAGGACAACCCGGACGACGCGCGGTTCGTCGAGCGGCTCGTTGCCGAACGCCGGTCTGCCGTCGCCGGTGAGGAGCCACTGCTGGAGATCACGGCCGTAGACCACGTCGACCGGCTCGGGGACGCCATCGAACGACTGGGTGACAGGCGTCCGGACGTCGTCTTGCTCGATCTGATGCTCCCGGACAGCAGGGGCCTCGAGACGGTCGAGCGGATGGTCGAGGCAACCCCGTCGACGCCGGTCGTCGTGTTGACCGGCAGCGACGGCGCGAGAACCGGCGTCGAGGCCGTTCGGCTGGGTGCCCAGGACTACCTCCAGAAGGGGTCGATCACCGGCGAGTTGCTCCACCGGACGCTCCGGTACGCGATCGAACGCGAGCGCAACCAGCGGGAGCTGCGGGATCGAAACGCCCGCCTGGAGCTGCTAAACAGGATCGTCAGACGGGACATCCGCAACGACGTGAGCATGATCGTCGGCTGGAGCGACCAGCTGCGAGAACGGGTCGGCTCCGCCGACGAACCGGCCGTCGAGGCCGTCCTCGAGGCCGCCAGAAACGCCGTCGAGCTGACCGACACCGCTGCCGAGCTGATCGAGGCGCTCTCGATCGACGAGCTCTCGCTGGGACCGACGGATCTGGGTGCGATCGTCGAGGAGGAAGTCGGCCGCTTCGAACGCGAGCGCGACGTCGAGGTGGCCGTCGAACGGACCGTAGAGGGGCCGGCGGTCGTCCGTGCCTCGCCGATGGTCGGCTCGGTGATCGCGGAGCTGCTCGCGCTCGTCGCCGACGCGGGAGGACCGCGGCTGACGGTGTCGATCGGTGACGACGACGACCGCGTGAGCGTGGCCGTCGCCGGCGAGGGGGAGCTCCCCGACGCCCACCGACGGGCGCTCGTGGGGCAGGCCCCCGACGGCCGTGCCGGGATGGACGTCGCCCTCTACCTCGTGGCGACGCTCGTCGAGCGCTACGGCGGCGAGCTCGGGGTCGAAGACGGCACGACGGTGACGCTCGCGCTCGACCGGCCGGCCGACGACTAGCCCGGATCGGCGAGGGCTGGCCCGGATCGGCGACGACTGGCCCGGGAGGTCGAACGGCCGGTCGCTCGCGTCGGTTCGACGGCTCGCTGGCTCCGGCGCGAGCCGGTTGCAGCCGGCCGGGATCGTCGACTCCTCGAAGGACGACGTCGGTGCCGGGCGGGTACATTGGCCGGCGTAGACGATCCGGGGTGTATCCGAGTTGCGTCGGCGCTCCGGAAACCCTTTCGTCCCGACGGGAGTCGGTTCGGCCATGATCGACGAGACCGCACGGGAGATCCGGGAGATGCAGACTCACAGCTCCTCGGTGGTCGCCATAAAGGCCAGTCGGGCGCTCGCGGAGCTGCTCGACCGGGAGTTCGCCACCGTAGATGAGTACCTCCGGTCGCTCGAGCACAACGGGACGGCACTCCGGCGGGCGAACCCCTCCCACGCCTCCCTACAGAACGCGGTGTGGGAGATCGTCGGCGACGTCGTCGCGGCCGAGCCGGAGACGATCGCGGCGGCGAAGGGGCTGACCGACGAGCGGATCGAGGCCGTCGTCTCCCGAATCAAAGCCGGCACCCGCCGGGCGGCACGGAACGGCGCCGACCGTCTCGCCGACGGGGCGACGCTTTTGACCCACGACTACTCCTCGACGGTGCTGTCGGCGCTCGAGCGGGCCGCCGCGGACGGAAAGCGGATCGAGGTGCTGGTCACCGAGGCCCGGCCGCGGTACATCGGCCGCAAGACCGCCCGGGCGCTCGCGGACGTCGACGGCGTCGAGCCGACGCTGATCACCGACGCCGCCGCAGGCCACCACCTCGAGGGGTGTGACCGCGTCGTCGTCGGCATGACCTGTATCGTCGGCCGGACGCTGTACAACCGGGTCGGCACGTTCCCGATCGCGGCCGCCGCCGACCGTCTCGGGGTGCCCGTGACCGTCCTGGGCGCGGAGTCGAAGCTCGTCGCCGACGGGTTCGTCTTCGAGAACGAGTTTCGCGCCGGCAGCGAGGTGATAGCCGAGCCCGCCGAGGGGTTCGCCGTCTCCAACCCCGCCTACGACGCGACGCCGGTCGCCCTGCTCGAGGAGGTGATCACCGACGACGGCGTCCGGACGTTCGACTGAACGGCGTCGTGCGTTCGGCCCCCGCGATCACTGTGGCCGGTGGCTCGACGCCGGCGGCGTGGCGGCGCCGATCCCGGCGGGTAGCCGCTCCGAAAGGTACAAACGACCGTCGATCCCACGGGACGGTATGGAACTGCGGGTCACCGAGAGCTCGGCCGACGAGCTGTCGATCGAGATCGCCGGCGAGGATCACACGTTCATGAACGTCCTGAAGGGCACGCTGCTGGAACAGGACGGGGTCGCCGCGGCGACGTACGACATGACCCCCGAACAGTCCGGCGGTCAGACCGAGCCCATCCTGACGATCAAAACCGAGGGCGGCCTCGAGCCGCTCGAGGCCCTCGAGACCGCAGCCGGCGACGTCCGCGAGAAGGCCACCTCGTTTCGCGAGTCGTTCCAGGCGGCCGTCTAGGCCGGATCGCCCTCGGGAGCCGGGAGGTCGTAGGCCGCGGGTGGTCCTCCCCGGTCGACGGTGGGGTAGACGGTTCGTCGAACTGATCCGTTAAGCCGGCCGGCTCCCAAGGCGGGGTATG
>PUPA01000118.1 GCA_003552885.1 Natrialbaceae archaeon | reverse complement strand
CTCGAGGGCCGAGGCTTACGGGTACACCGCTCGAAATCACGTCTGGCTTCGACGAAAAGGCGGGCGGCTCGACCGGCGACCTCGCCGTCCGGGAACCGCGCTCGCTACGCTCGCTCGGATGCCAGTGGGATGGATAGCCCCCGTCGAACGCGATAATAAAGACCTGCTGGTACGATATTCACTCCGTGACCGTTTCCTCGATTTTTTCGGGGAGTCGCCCCAGACAGCTCTCCAGAAAGCTCAGTGGCGCTTCCGCCTCGAGCTGTCCCGGCTCGTGGACCAGTTTTCCGTCGGTCTCGATCTGGAAGTGAGTCGTTCCAAGATCTTCGTGGTGGTCACCTTTGTGCCGTCCCAGACTGACTGTGTCGTCGATCCACTGTACACGCTGAACATCAGTGTCAGCACGGGGCCGCCAGGTAACCTCGAGGGTAGCTTGCTGCCGCGGGAACTGGTCCCGGATAAAGATCTCAATATCGATGTCCGCAACAACGGATCGCGGACGGAGTCGTGACGGCCGATACTGGACGGTGGAGAAACCAGGCTCTTTCTCGAGGCGTTCTTTGATCCGACGGAGCCCCTCACGCCGAGTGAACCCCTGGCCACCAGCGAGAAACAGTACCATCCGTTTGTCAACCTTCCTGTGGAAGCGTCTCCGAACCACGTTCCCCGAGACACGGGTTCCCGTCGAGCCTCGTCAGTGAACTCTGAAGGCTAATGGCAAGTTGAATCGCTTCCCGCATCTGAGCGTTGTATTCCCATTCCTCGATGGTCTCGAGGCGATCACGCCGATCGGCAGGTGACAGATCCTCACGTCCGATACTCCGGCGGAGTTCTTCGAGCGACTCGATATCATACGTTGCTTTCCACGAGTCGATTTCGTCACCGATGGCACGCAACTCGTCGGTAAGTTTGCCTACAGACTGTTCCTCGGCGAGGGTGCGAACCTCACGAAGAAACTGCGTGACGTCGTCTGGTTTGTAGCAGGTGCCGTCAGCCGTTTCGACGAGCTCGAGCTCGCCCTGATCGGTCATACGTTCGAGATATTTGACGGCTGTATCCCTCGAGACGTCCGCCTCTTCAGCAATCCAGCCCGCATTTCGTGGCGTCGTTCGAGTCAACGCAACATGCCTGACGCGGTCGGCAGCGTCCATCTCCGCAGGCCACGTACGTGATCGGTCACTCATTACTCCCTGTAGAGCCGCCCTGGACTAATAATTTGGTTTTCCTGCGAGTTATTTTGTTCGCCGCTGCGGAAGATGACGGAGTCCGAGAATGGCTCGGATCGCGTAACGTGGTCACCGACACGGGAACAGAGAGGACTCCCCAACTGGGGGGGTGACTAGACCAGCAACTGGACGTCGGCGTCGGCCATGTGGTTGAGCGCGGTGGCCGCCCCGACGCCGGTGGTGACGCCGTCGTAGAAGTCCTCCTCGTCGTACCCCATCAGCTCGATCGTCATCTGACACGCCTGGAGATCGACGCCTTGATCCAGGGAGAGCTCGATCAGCTCCTCGACGGTCGCGGTGCCGTTCTCGCCGATCTTCTTTCGCATCATCCGGGTGGCCATCGCGTCCATCCCCGGGAGCGCGGCGACGGCGTTGGGAACCGACATACTCGGGTTGCCGACGGCGCTGAGTTTCAGGTTCTTCGATCGCTCCTCGTGGAGGATGTCGAGCCCCCAGAAGGTGTGGAAGACGACGACGTCCCAGTCGAAGGCGGCTGCGGTGCTCGCCAGGATCAACGGTGGGTACGCCATGTCGAGGCTCCCCTTCGTGGCGACGATCGTCATCCGCTTTCGATCGTCGGCCCCGGCTTCGAGCCCTGCGACGGTCTCCTCGAGATCGGCGACGCGCGCACGGAGGGCCTCGACGTCCGGCGTGTCGGTCGGCCCAGGTGTGTCGGTGCTCATATCAGTCCGTCTTACGGACGTAGTGTCTGTACAGGTCCGCCTCCTCGCGCTGGTCGAGCAGCTCGACGCCGTCCGTGCCGTCGGCCCACCCCGCGATGTCGCTTACGCTGCCCGAGTCGGTGGCGACCACCTCGAGGACCTCGCCCTCGGCGAGCTCGTCTATCGCCCCTTTGGTCTTGACGACCGGCATCGGACAGGACTGGCCTTTCACGTCGAGCGTCTCCGTGACTTCGAACTTCGAACTCATGTTTGTGGATGCTCTGTATTGGAGCTATCACACAATATAGTTGCGGGGCACAAAAGTGTGTCGGTTACCCACCCCCATGTCAAAACCCATCGATCGACGGAGACGCAAACAGACGAACCGAACCTGCTGCGGCCGTGTCGGTCGCCTCCTCACGGCCGCCGAGGTAATGGTATTGTGTGGTAAGGGAAATATCAAGCAAAGCCTTATGTACGGCGACCCCATACTCGACGGTGTACGACATGGACGAGATGGAGTTTCCCACCCCGGACGTGCCGGTCGAATCGGTCGAACCCGTCGAACTGAAAGCCGCGATCGACGCCGGCGAGCCGGTGACGCTGCTCGACGCGCGCATGCCAAACGAGTACGCCGAGTGGCGAATCGGCGGCGAGGCGGTCGAGTCGATCAACGTCCCCTACTACGAGTTCTTGGACGAGGAGATCGACGAGTCGGTCCTCGAGGAGGTCCCCGACGACCGTCCCGTCACCGCCCTCTGTGCGAAAGGCGGCGCGAGCGAGTACGTCGCGGGCGCGCTGGTCGAGCGTGGCTACGAGGTCGACCACCTCGAGGAGGGGATGAACGGCTGGGCGGCGATCTACGAGGCCGTCGAGATCTCCCGGTACGACGGCGCGGGGACCGTCCTCCAGTACCAGCGTCCCTCCAGTGGCTGTCTCGGCTATCTCGTCTACGACGACGACGAGGCCGCGGTGATCGACCCCCTGCGGGCGTTCACCGACCGCTACCTCGCCGACGCCGCGGAGCTCGGCGTCGAACTGACCTACGCCATCGACACCCACGTCCACGCCGACCACCTCTCGGGGGTCCGCGAACTCGCCGCCGAGGGCGTCGAGGGCGTCATCCCGCGGGCCTCGGCCGACCGCGGGGCGACGTACGCCGACGAGATGACCCTCGCGGAGGACGGTGACGTCTTCGCCGTCGGCGACGTCGATATCGAGGTCGTCTCCACGCCCGGACACACGACGGACATGACCTCCTACCTGATCGACGGCTCGCTGCTCGCGACCGGCGACGGCCTGTTCGTCGAGAGCGTGGCCCGTCCCGACCTGGAGGAAGGCGACGAGGGGGCACCGGAAGCGGCCCGACAGCTCCACGAGTCGCTCCACGAGCGCGTGTTGACCCTTCCAGGAGACACCCTCGTCGGCGGGGCACACTACAGCGACGCCGCCGATCCAGCCGCCGACGGCACCTACACCGCCACGATCGGTGAGCTGGCAGCCGAGATGGACGCCCTCTCGATGGACGAGGAGGCGTTCGTCGAGCTGATCCTCTCGGACATGCCTCCGCGACCGGCCAACTACGAGACGATCATCCCGACCAACCTGGGACAGAACGTCGTCGAGGACGACGAGGAGGCGTTCACCCTCGAGCTCGGCCCGAACAACTGCGCCGCGAGCCAGGACGCGCTCACGGGTGACTGAACCGATCGAGGGATGTTCACCGAACTCATCGCGGCGTCGCTCGTCGAGACGCTCTTTCCCAACGGGATCTACCGGTACGCCGTCGGCGGGCTGCTCGTCGGCCTCGGCGCCGCCGTCATCTACCTCGGGACGGGGATCGCCGCCGGGGCGAGCACGTTCCTCGAGTCGACGCTGTCGTACGTCTCCGGCCAGTCCCGCTTCCAGCGGTACCGCCCCTCGCGGGACTGGCGGGTCGTGTTCACCCTCGGCATCGTCCTCGGCGCGGCGGTCTACGGTGTCTTCTGGCAGGGAGCGACCTGGACCACGGAGGTCCAGCCCTGGCGGCTGCTCGTCGGCGGGTTGCTCGTCGGCGTCGGCACCCGGATCGGGAAGGGCTGTACCTCCGGTCACGGCGTCTGTGGCGTCGGTTCGGCTTCCCGAACGTCGTTCGTCGGCGTCGCCACGTTCTTGCTGGTGGCGATCGGCACCGCCCAGCTCGTGATGGCCGTGGGGGTGGTGCCGTGAGCCGCGAGAGCCGAGCAAGGCGAGCGTCTCGCCAAGAGCGAACGGCGAGTGACGGGGTGGAGCGATGAGCGCCGACCACGAGGCTCACCCCCTGTTCATGCCGCTCGTCTTCATCGGGGGGCTGATCTTCGGGTTCGGGCTCGCGTTCAGCCACATGGCCCGTCCGGAGGTCGTCCTGGCGTTCTTGCAGTTCGCCGACTTCGGGTTGCTGTTCGTGATGTTCGGGGCGGCGATCGTCACCGGGCTGGGGTTTTTCCTCGCGCCGCGGCTGCTCGATGGGGCACTGCTGACGGGCGACTCCCTCGGCAGGCGGCTGAAATCCCTCGACCGGAACGTCCTCTACGGCGGGACGATCTTCGGGGTCGGCTGGGGGCTGTCGGGAATCTGTCCCGGCGCGGCCTACGCCAGCCTCGGCATCGGCAACTTCCCGATCCTCTGGGGGATCGCCGGCATGTTCGCCGGCGCCTACCTCCAGGGGGTATGGCGGAGCCGCCGAGCATCGACCGGGCCGACGGCGACCGGTGCCGACTGAGCCGGTTCGTGGGGGACTCCGGCCGGGAGCGTGGACATTCCCACCGGTCGGGAACGACGGCCGTCGATATACCCCCGAGGTACTTACGCTCGCCCATGAGCCGGTCAGTCGACTCGCCTCCCGCGGCGGAGGGGTCCTCCAGGCAGATCGAAGACCGGAGCCTGCGGGTAGTGCTGGAGATCGATCGCGGGGGGCCGTGTTTCATGGACGAGGTCGACGGCGAGATCCTCGACGTCGACGTCCGCGT
>PUPA01000138.1 GCA_003552885.1 Natrialbaceae archaeon | reverse complement strand
GGAGTCGGTCACGCGGGGCCCCTGAGGCGGCGGTGGCCGCCCGTCTTCTCCGACGTTGGGCGGCCGTGGAGTTAAGCCCTCCCTCGGCCGGCCGGATCGGGAGGGG
Source organism: Natrialbaceae archaeon (assembly GCA_003552885.1). Lineage (GTDB taxonomy): Archaea > Halobacteriota > Halobacteria > Halobacteriales > Natrialbaceae > Tc-Br11-E2g8. Next base: position 4,787 of record PUPA01000138.1, on the reverse strand, counting down.
TCGACCGGGATCCGCCGTCCACCATCCCACGAGGCCACCACGTGCCGTCCCGCGAGGCCGTCGCTTGCCGTCCCGCGAGGCCGTCGCTTGCCATCCCGCGAGACCGTCGCCCACGGCCCCGTGTGAAAGTCCCACGCCACCCCGAGGTACGATCCACCCCCGGTCCGGGACACTTTCGTCTGACGAAACCACTGAACGTTGCCGGAAGTTTATTACCTCCCATCGAGGTGGTTCGACCGATCGACGGATGTCCGGAGCGTCGGAGGCCCACGAGAAGCTGTTTCGCCTGTACGAACACTACGTCGGTGAGCCGGACTCGCCGAAGGACGTCTACGGCTACTGGCTGTTCATCGTCGGCTACGTGATCGGCGCCGCCGGCGTCTTCACCTTCGTCGTCGGCTACGCCGGCGAGACGGACTCGACGGGGCTGATCAGGGTGTCCGGAGTGACCGCCGCGACGGGGCTCTCGCTGTGTCTGTTCGGGATCGTGTTGATGTTGCCGGTCCGACGGCGGGGGATCCAGGCCAGCGCCGTCGGGCTCCTCGTGGCGCTCGCAGGCGTCGCCTCCTTCGGCGTCGTCTACCCGAGCGACTGGCGTGGCTTCGGCGCAGACTACAGCGTCGAGGTGATCGCGATCTACGCGGCCGGGATCGGGATCATCGCCGGCGTCACCGCGCTCGTGCCGGTGGTCACCGGTCGGAAGGGGATGTTCGTCGCCGAGGAGGGCGTCACCGAGGACCCCCCGATACTCGTCGGCGAGGCCCTCGAGGGAGCCCAGTTCGCCGTCTTCAGGGACGGGAACGGCGACTGGACCTGGCACGTACTCCACCTCGAGGCGCTCGCCGGCAGCGAGGGGAGCTCGCCGACGCGGCCGGCCGCCGAGTCGAGCATCGACCGGCTCCGCTCGAAGATCGGCGACGCGGGGCTGATGGAGCTGACGACCGCCGCGTTCCGGCTGTACGTCGACGAGGACGGCCGTTGGCACTGGCTGCTCATGCGCGAGGACGGCAGCGTCCTCGCGGAGTCCCCGGAGTCGTTCGACGCCCGCGACGACGTCGAGGAGACGGTGAGTTTCCTCAAAGACCGGGGGCCGGACGCCGACGTGATCGAGATCGAGGAGGCCGCGTTCAACTACGTCGAAGAGCGCGACCGGTGGCACTGGCGGCTGCTCGACGCCGACCGGGCGGTGCTCGCGACGGATCCGGCGGGTCGGGAGAGCCAGCCCGCAGCCGAGGAGGCGGCGCTCGCGTTCGCCGACCGGTTCGAGGACGCACGGCTGCTCGCGATCGACCACCTCGGCGTCGAGTTGCGCGAGCGGGCGGACGGCTGGGGGTGGCGGTTCGTCGACGCCGACGACGAGCCCGTCGCGGAGTCGACGGTCGGCTACGACGGCCGACGGGACGCCGAAGAGGCGACGGAGGCGATCCTCCCGGCGCTCGAAGGAGCTGCCGTGGCCGTCGCAGGCGAGCCGGCGTTCGAACGGTACGAGGTCGGCGAGGGGTGGCGCTGGCGGCTGGTCGATGCCGGAGAGAGCGTCGTCGCCCGCTCGCCGGCGGAGTCGCCGTCTGCCGAGGCGAACGAGCGCGAGAGTGCGGCGTTCGCCGCGAACGCGGCCGACGCGGACGTCGTCGAGATAGCGGACGCAGAGTACGAGCTCTACCCCGACGGCGAGGGGGAGACGTGGCACTGGCGGCTCGTCACCGAGGACCGGGAGGTGATCGCCGACAGCACGGAGTCCCACGAGGATCCGGCGGCCGCCGAGGCGGCGATCGAGCGCGTGCGGACACAGGCGAACGAGGCGGAGCTCATCGAGTTCGAGGAGAGCGCCTTCCAGGTGTACGAGGCCGAGGACGGCGAGTGGCGCTGGCGGCTGATCGACGAGGACGGCACCGTCCTCGCCGACAGCGGCCAGGAACACGACTCGAAGGACGACGCGACCCGGACGATGGCGACGTTGAAAGAGCAGGCGCCCGACGCCGACATGATCGAGATCGAAACCGCCGCCTTCGAGCTGTTCAGAGACGACGACGACCGCTGGGGGTGGCGGCTGATCGACGAGGGTGGCCGGATGGTCGCCGAGGAGCCGACCACCCACCCCGACCGGGGCTCGGCGAAGGCCGCGATGGACCGCCTGCTCGACCGGCTCGACGCCGACGTCCGGACGATGGAGCGGGCGATCTTCCAGGCGTACTCGGCGGCCGACTGGCGCTGGCGGTTCGTCCTCCCGACGAACGAGGTCGTCGCGGAGGGCGAGGAGGGGTACGCCACCAGAGACGAGCTCACAGAGCACCTCGGGGGGATCCGAGAGACCGCGATCGAGGCGGGGAGCCACCGGATCGGCGACGTCTTCGTCCAGCTGTACGGCGACGGTGAGTGGCGGTTCCGACTCCTCGAGCGCGACCGGGCGACGATCGCCGAATCGACGGACGCCTACGACGACCGCGAGGCCGTCGCCGCGGCCGTCGAGGCGCTGGCTGCCCACGCCGCCGAGGCGCCGATCTTCGCGATCGAGGACGCGGCGATCCGCCTCGACGGCGACGGCGGCTGGGAGCTCATCGAGCGCGACCGGACGGTGCTCGCGACCGCGGGCGAGGGCGACCGTTCCCGGGAGGAGACGGTCGCGGCGGTCGATCGGATCCGCCGGCTCGCACCCGCCGCCGGCGAGGTCGACTTCGATATCGCCTCCTACGAGCTGTTCGACGACGGGGAGTGGGGCTGGCGGCTGATCGACGAGAAGGGGCGGACCGTCGCGGCGGGCACCGAACGGTTCGGCTCCGAGGGGGCGGTCCGGGAGAGCCTCGGGGAGGTCCGCGGATCGATCGACGACGCGAGCATCCTCGAGATCGAGGGCGCGTCCTTCGAACTGCACGCCGCGGGCGAGGGGTGGCGCTGGCGGCTGGTCGACGAACACGGCCGGCCGATGGCCGAGAGCACCCGCAGCTACGCGAGCCGGACGGACGCCCGCGAGGCCATGAACGCGGTCAAACGCCACGCACCCGAGGGGTGGATCACCTTCACCGAGTGACCGGCCGGGCCGACCGTCGCCGGACGACGACCGGTCGGAGGAACGACGATCGGTCGGCCGACAGGATGGCTCTCGGATGACCGGCCAACCGGGCGACTTTTTTCCGCTCGCGTCTTCGGGACTCGCGTGAGCGAGTACGAGCCCGCGCCGCCGGAGGTCGACGACGAGGGGGAGTTGCCGGCCGACCACCCCCGGTACACCGACCTCCTCACCCGCCACCGGATCGAGGAGGGCGTCAGGGAGGGGATCACCCACCTCCAGGGGATGCACGCCGAGGGCCGTGGCAGCGCCTTCGATTACCTGCTCGGCGAGGAGACGATTCCGAGCGCCGACCGCGCGGAGCGAGCCGCCGCCGCCCAGCTGTTGCTCGCCGACCGGCCCGTCCTCTCGGTCAACGGCAACGTCGCCGCGCTCGTCCCCGGGGAGATCGTCGAGCTCGCCGCGGTCGTCGACGCGGACCTCGAGGTCAACCTCTTCAACCGGACGCCCGAGCGGGTCGGGGCGATCGCCGATCACCTCCGTGCACACGGCGCTGAGGGGATCCGCGGGATCGAGGCCGACGCGCGGCTCCCGACGCTCGACCACGAGCGGGCGAAAGTCGACGCCGACGGCATCTACGCGGCCGACGTCGTCCTCGTTCCCTTAGAGGACGGCGACCGGGCGAAGGCCCTGGACGCGATGGGGAAAACCGAGATCGTGATCGACCTCAACCCCCTATCGCGGTCCCCGCGGGTCGCGGACGTCCCGATCGTCGACAACGTCGTCCGGGCCGTACCCGCCGTCACCACCTACGCCGAGGGGCTGGCGGACGCGTCCGAGTCCGAGCTGCGGTCGGTCGTCGAAGGGTTCGACCGGGAGCGCGCGCTCGCGGCCGCGGAGCGGCGGATCCGCCACGGTGCGGTCGACGGCCCACACTCGTGACGGGCCACGGGCGACCGTGTGGCTGGGTCGGCGTCGTCCGATCGGCCGGAGCCGACGACGGCGGTCGACTGGACGCCGGTCGTCGGAGCAGACACGCTTTTGAAGGCCCCTCTCCTAGCCGTGTCCGATGGACTCCGCCGCGCTGTTGGATCTGCTCGGAAACGAGAACCGACGGCGGATCCTCCGGCTGCTGGCGCGGAAGCCCTGTTACGTGACCGAGATCTCGGAGTACCTCGGGGTGAGCCCGAAAGCCGTCATCGAACACCTGCGAAAGCTCGAGGACGCCGGCCTCGTCGAGAGTCACGTGGACGACGGCCGCCGGAAGTACTTCCACATCGCCCGCAACGTCCGTCTCGAGGTGAACGTCTCGCCGTACGGCTTCGCGAGCAAGAGCGCATACCCGGCGAACAACAGCTTCGACATCACGAGCTGTCGGCACCTCTCACTCGACGTCAGCTACGACGACGACAGCGAGCTCGACGAGCTGCTCGGGGCCTTAGAGAGCCTCGAGAGCGTCGAGAGCGAGCTCTCGCTGGCCCAGCGGTGGGTTCAGGGACGGCTGTACGACGTGCTCGATCGGATCTCCGAGGCCGTCGGCGCGGGTCCGGAGAGTCGGATCTACGCGGACCTGCTCGCGAGCGTCCGCGAGGAGCCAAAAGGCGTCGACGAGCTCAGCCGGGAGATGGGGATTCCGGTGGAGATTGCCGCGGACCTCCTAGAGCGGATGGCCGACGAGGGGATCGTCCGGCGGACCGAGCGGGGCTGGGAGCTCTCGACGGCCTAGATCTTCCGGGTGAGTCCGGCTCGCAGATCCCGCCCGAAGTAGTAGCCGACGAGGACG
>PUPA01000027.1 GCA_003552885.1 Natrialbaceae archaeon | reverse complement strand
TCGGCGTCGATCTCGGTCTCTTTGACCTCGAGGGCGCCGTCGACGATGGCGACGTTCGCGTCCTCGACGAAGTAGGGCATGTTCTCGGAGACGCGCTCTTTGTCGACGATGACCCCCTCGATCAGCTCGGACTCGTCGATCGAGCCGCCGACGACCTTCTCGACGGCGACGTTCTCCGTGTCGATCCCGTCCTCGTCGGCGACCGACCGGACGGCGTCGACGACGAGTTCGGAGAGGAGCTCCTTCGCGTTCTCGGCGCCTTTGCCGGTCATCGCCGTCGCGGCGATCTGCCGGAGGATCTCCGTGTCGTCGGCGTCGACGTCGGTGGCGAACTCCCCGAGTTCCTCCCGGGCTCGCTCGGCGGCCTGGCGGTAGCCCTGGGCGAGGGTCGTCGCGTGGATGTCCTGTTCGAGCAGCTCCTCGGCACGTTTGAGCAACTCGCCGGCGACGACGACCGCCGTCGTCGTCCCGTCGCCGACCTCGTCTTCTTGGGTCTCGGCGACCTCGACGATCATGTTCGCCGCCGGGTGGTCGATCTCCATCTCCGTCAGGAGCGTGACGCCGTCGTTCGTGACGACGACGTTGCCCGAGGAGTCGACGAGCATCTTGTCCATCCCCTTCGGGCCGAGGGTGGTCCGTACCGCCTCGGAAACTGCCTTCCCGGCCGTGATGTTCATCGACTGTGCGTCCTTTCCGGATGTCCGCTGGCTCTCCTCCGAGAGAACGATGAGGGGCTGGTTGCCCATCTGTTGTGCCATGGTCATCGATTGATTGATTGCTATTCTATATAAAAGCTCCGCTCCGCGTCGTGCCAGTGGGACACACAGGGACGCAGTCACTCGTTCAGGGGCCGGTCGCGTGGAGTATATAGCCTCTACCCGGGCGTCGACGGCCCGTCAGGCGTCGCCGCCGGGAAATCGGTGGTACTCCAGGCCGGCGCGTTTCATCTCGGTGTGTTTCTCCTCCAGGAACGAGTAGACCGCGCCGTGGGGTGCCCCATCGAGGAGCATCTCCGCGGCGCTGCGGGCGACGTCGACCTCCCGTGGCGTGCCGATCATCCCGAGGGTGGTGCCGTAGATGACGACCGACGCACCCGAGAGCTTCTCCATCAGCTCCCGGGTCCGGCCGTCCTCGCCGATCAACCGACCCTTTTTGCGCGTCAGGTCGGTCTTGTTCCGTGCTACGGCGCCGACGTCGACGACGTCGAACATCATCATCTCGTCGTCGAGGAGCTCGAGGGCGTCCTCCGGGGCGAACCCACGGCCGATCGCGCGGACGACGTCCGGCGCTTTGAGCCCGAGTACGGGGTCGCCGACGCTCTCTACGGCCACCGAACCGTTCTCGGAGTCGATGTCGAGTCGCACCTCCGCACGGGCCTCTATCTCGCGCATCGTCTCGCCGCCCTCGCCGATGAGAACGCCGATGCGCTCCTGCGGAATCTTCAGGTGCTTCATGTGCCAGATACTGGCCGCGAGCGTTTAAGGGCTCGGACCTCCGTGCGGACGTCGACGGTCGAGCCTACGGCCCACCGACTTCCGCCGGTGGCTCTAGCCGAACCCCGGCGGGCCGGAGTCGTCGTCGTCGATTTCGACGTCTAAGCCCATCTCCTCGCGTTGCTCGCGCAGCCGTCTGACCTGTCGCCGGTAGTAGAGGACGCCGCCGCCGCCGAGGACCGCCACGACGCCGACGACGCCGGCGAAGAGCACCAGGTCCCTGGGCAGGTAGTACCGCAGGGAGATCGCCGACTCGTTGTGCTCCCAGGTCAGGTGTTCCCGGTCGTCGACCACCTCCCGGTCGTAGCCGCCGGGGTTGACGTTGCCAAAGAGGAAGTTCGAGGTCCGATACCCCTCGGGCACGAGCACCTCGTAGGAGCCGTGGGTGAACGCCTCGAGCTGGAAGGTCCGCCCGCCGGCATCGCCCGTGTACGCGAGCGTTCCGTTACCGTCCGGAACCACGATGTCCGTACTCGAGCGGCTCTGATCGACCTCGAGCTCCGAGCCGGTGAGCATCGTCCCGTTGGGATGCCAGTATCTGACCCCCTCGACGTCAAGGGCGTTGTCGGTGTAGAACGTCGAGCGGTACAGCGACAACTGGGCAGTGTCGTTCAGTCGGTGTACCGCACGGAACTCCCCGCCGCCGAGCAGCCCGCCGCGGTCGACGTCGATCACGACGTCGGCCTCTCGCTCCCGGAGGTCGTCGTACTCGGCCTCGCGGTCGAGTGCCTCATCGGAGATCCCGCCGAACACCGCACTACAGCCGGCGGCCGTCGCCAGCAGGGCGACCGCGACCGTCGCGAGCAGGAGTCGTCGGTTCATCTCAGGGGACGACACAGCGCAGTTCCGCGGGCAGGTACTCGCCGACGCTCGCGAGCAACCCCGGCGGATCGGTGTCTTCGGTACAGATCACGCTCTGTTCGAGCAAGCCGAGGCGCTCGACGGTGACGACGTCCCGGGCGTGGCCCGCGCGGTTCAGCGTCGCGCGCACCTCCGCCCGCGTCGCGCTGTTGACGTTCAGGCGGCCGTTCTCGCCTCTCGTCCACCCGTAGAGGCGGTCGCGTTCGGCGTCGGCGAGCCTCGAATCGCCCCCCTCGTCGTAGACAACGCACATGGGGAGATGCTGGACGAGCCCGAACCGTTCGCGGATCTGTGCCGGGGTGCCGGGGCCGAGCCCGAGCCCGTCGGTTGGGATCCGGACGGGCTCGCCGGCGTCGAGTACGAACCCCGCCTCGTCCCACGACTCGAGGGTGCCGACGTACGTCTCGCCGTCCTCTAGGTCCGCGACCACCTCGCCGAACGCCTCCCGGAGGACGTTCCGGGCGACGACGCGGTCTTCACCGGTCACCGTCACGGCCGGGAACTCGTCCTCGCGGAGCTCGACGGCGACTTCGACGGCCAGCTCCCCGACCTCGTTCTCGACGAGCGACCGGAGCGAGTCGAGCGCGCGCTCGCGGGCGCGCCCCTCGACGTAGACCTTCGTCGCGAGTACGACCATCAGGCGTCGATGTTGAGCTCCTCTGTGAGCTCCGTTATGCGTTCGTCCATCGCGTGAACCAGCCGGTCGTTCTCCATCGACTCCACCGGCGAGCCACACTCCGGACACTCGAAGCCGAAGTCCATCGCTTCGCCGAACTCAAAGCGGATCGAACAGATCTCACAGAGGTAAAACTCGTGGTTGCGCTCGTACTCCCGGCGGTCCTCTAAGGCGTCGTGGAGGCGGTACATCTCCTCGCGGAGGTTCTCCGGGATGTTGTCGTACTCGAACGTCCAGAGGTAGGTGAGCCACCCCGAGTCCTCGTCCCGGAGCCGTCTGTAGCTTGCGAGGTCGTTCTCATACAGGATAAACAGCGCCCGCCGGACGTCGTTGAGTTCGAGGTCGAGCGTCTCGGCGAGCTCCTCGTCGGTCACCTCCCCGTCCGGCGGCGCCGCCGCGACCGGCATCCCCGTCGGACCGACCAGCTCGTGTAAGTACTTCTGTATCACCGGATCCTCGAGCAGCTCCTCAAAAGCCATTATCTCTACAGTAGCGGCATCCGGCGGTTAAGTCTTTTGTGCCGCCCCGGCTCAGCTCCGGAGGCGGTCGGCGACGAGCCCCTCGAGATCCTCCCGGAGCTCGTCGACCTCGATCTCCTCCAAGACGGGGACGAAAAAGCCCTCGACGAGCATGTTCCGTGCCCGTCGTGGCGGGATGCCACGGGAGGTCATATAGAGGAGGTCCTCCTCGTCGACCTGGCCCACGGTCGCGGAGTGGCTCGCTTCGGTGTCGTGGTTGTTGATGATCAGCTTCGGGGAGGCGTCGGCCTCGCTCTCGTCGGAGAGCATCAGCGTGTTCTCACGCTGGTAGGAGCTCGTGTCCCAGGCGTCACGGCCGACGTCCTGGACGCCCTCGTACACGGAGCGGGCGACGTCGTCCGTGACGCCACGGGTGACGAGGTCGGCCGTCGTGTGTTCGGCGCGGTGCCAGACTTTGAGGTCGATGTCGAAGTGCTGGTCGTCCTCGCCGAAGAAGGCACCGACCATCTGACTCTCGGAGCTGTCCCCGGAGAGGACCGTCGACGTCTCGCTTTTCGTCAGCCGGGTTCCCAGGTTCCCCTCGATCCAGTCGATCGTCGCGTACGTGTCCGTCTCGCCGCGTTTCGCGGAGAAGGCGTAGGTCTCCCGCGAGAGGTTCTGGAGGGTGCCGTACTGGACGTAGCTGTTCTCGCCGGCGTCGATCTCGACGATGCCGCTGTAGTAGCGTTCGCCCTCTACCTCCGTCTCGCCCGTCGACTGCCGTTCGAGGATCGTCACCGACGACGACTCCTCGGTGACGACGAGGGTGTAGTTGAAAAGCGACCGGGAGTTCATCTCGGTGCGGACGGTGACGTCCTCGGCGTCGACGCCCTCGGGCACGTAGACGACGGTGCCCGTGCTGAAAAGCGCCGTCGACAGCGCCGTGAGATAGTTCTCCTGGGGGTCGACGATCGAGCCAAACCGCTCGCGAACGAGGTCTTCGTGCTCGGCGAGCGCCTCGGTCCAGGGCAGGACCTCGACCTCGTCGGGTCCGACCTGGTCTTTCCTCTCGGCGGCGTTCAGCGGGTCGACGAGCGTCTCGAAGTCGAGGTCGTGGAGGTTCGTCCAGTCCCGACCCGGCGTCCGGATGACCTTCGGCATGTCGAGTGTCTCGAGGGCGTCGAGTGCCTCGAGTCGTGTCTCGAGCATCCACTCGGGCTCGTCGAGCCCGCCCGAGATCTGGCGTACCTGCTCCTCCGTGAGATTGGCGTGTACCTGCGTACTCATGTATCGTTCTCGGGGATTACCCGAGGCTTCCCTCCATTTCGAGTTCGATGAGGCGGTTCAGTTCGACGGCGTACTCGATCGGCAGCTCTTCGGTGATCGGTTCGATGAAGCCGGCGACGATCATCTTTTT
>PUPA01000176.1 GCA_003552885.1 Natrialbaceae archaeon | reverse complement strand
TCGAAGCGCTCCCAGACGCGTAAGCTCGCGACCGAGAGGGCGACGTTCACCGGCGTCGAGAACTGCGCGCGGATGCCGCCGACGGCCCGCTCCGTGCTCCCGGAGCCACCGATCGACCCCTTCTCACAGACGGTGACGGCCGCGCCGCGGTCGGCCAACGCGTGCGCGCTGGCCAACCCGACGATGCCGCCACCGACGACGACCACGTCCATGGGCCGCGATGGGGCCGGTGGATCTAAACGCTGACGGACCGCCCGGTTCCCGCGTCGGGCGCTCGGCCGTCGGGTGGACTTTTGACCGTGGGTCGCGTTCGCGGGCACATGTACGATCGGATCCTGATCCCGACCGACGGCAGCGAGGGTGCCGAGGCCGCCGCGGAGACGGGACTCGAGCTGGCGGCGGTCCACGACGCGGCGGTCCACGTCGTCTGCGTCGCGGAGACGGGACCACTCGACGGGCTCCGACTCCCCGGCGACGCCGAGAGCGCTGCGGACGCGTTCGAGGGGCGGGCGACCGAGTTCGTCGAACGGGTCGCCGAGGAGGCCCGCGAGCGTGGGCTCGAGGTCACGACGGCGACCCCGTCCGGGCCGCCCGGCCCGGAGATCCTGGAGGCGGCCGAGGCGGTGGAGGCCGATCTGATCGTGATGGGCTCTCGCGGTCGCGGCGGCCTCCAGCGGGTCGCCCTCGGTAGCGTCACCGACCACGTGCTCCGCTTTGGCGACGTCGGGGTGCTGGTCGAGGGTGTCCGAGAGTGATCACCGACCGGGGCCGGTCACTCCCCGGAGAGGCGGTTTATCGCCCGCGTGCGTTTCCCGATCGACCAGCCCACGAGCGCGAGCCCGGAGTAGATGCCGATCGCGGGCAGGGTGTAGGCCGTGGGAACGAGCTCGGGTGAGAACCCGAGCGTGTCGAGGCCGGCCGCGGCGAGCAACGAGAGCAAGAACAACGCGGCGCCGACGTCGCCCCCGCGCATACTCGGCAGCGCCGCCGGCGTCGAGAGCAGCCGTCCGAGGGCGTAGAAGACGAGCGCGTAGGTCAGCCAGCCGGCGACCAGAAACGGCGCCACGCGGCCCGGATTGTCCGGGAAGTGCTCGGGGACGTACCTGATGTGGATCAGGGAGGTGACGAAGGTCGCACTCGCGAGCAACAGGAACAGCGTCGATCGGCTCCGGTCGTCGGTCATCGACGTTCGGGGACGCACAGGGGAGGGGGATAAATATTCCGTCGTCGACCACACTCAAGGGCCCACCGCCCGAACGACCGGCATGGTCCGTCTCCTCGCCGACGACGACGTGGCAGCGGTACTCGACCTCGAGGGGTTGCTTCCGGCGCTCGCGGACGCGTTCGCGGCACAGGCCCGCGGGGCGGTCGAGCGCCCGGAGCGACCCCACTACCCGCTGGGGATCGGGCTCGATCCGGACCGACCGGAAGAACCCCTCGGAACGGGACTGTGCATGCCGGCGTACGTCCACGGCGCCGCCCACGCGGTGACGAAGCTCGCGACGGTCCACGAGGGAAACCCCGACCGGGGCCGGTCGACGGTCAACGCCCACCTCTCGGTCGTGGACGCCCGGACGGGCGAGCCGGCAGCGATCGTCGCCGGCAACCGGATCACGAACGCCAGAACCGGCGCCATAGCCGGGCTGGCCGCCCGCGAGCTGGCGGTTCCCGGTCCGGTCGAGCTCGGGGTGATCGGCGCCGGCCGGCTCGCCCGCTGGGGGACCCGGGCCATCGCGGCGGCGACCGACCTCGGGGCCGTCCGGGTGTACTCCCCGAGTGACTCCCGGATCGCGTGCGCCGAGGAGCTCGCCGACGCCGGCGTCGACGCGCGCCCGGTCGGGAGCCCCCGCGAGGCCGTCACGGACGCGACGGTCGTCCTGACGGCGACGACGAGCACGGAGCCGGTGTTTCCGGGCGAGGCCCTGGCGCCGGGGACGCTCGTCGTCGCCCTCGGTGCGTACTCGCCGGAGACCCGCGAGCTGGACGACGTGACGGTGAGGCGGGCCACACGGGTGTTCGCCGACGTCCCCGCGGAGGCCCGGGAGACGGGCGACCTGCGCGGACACCCCGGGCTCGACGTCTCGCCGTTCGGCGAGCTGTTCGCCGGAGGATCCGGCCGGCCCGACGACACCGCGCGTCTCGTCGTCGCGAGCGTCGGGACCGCGACCCTCGACGCGGCGACCGCCGCGTACGTCCTCGAGGGGGCCCGCGAGGCCGGCGTCGGCGAGGAGCTCCCGCTCTGATCGCGGGCCGGTCACCCGATCGCAGAGCGCGACCGCGTCGGCTCTCACCCCTCGAACGGCCACGAGTTTCATAACCGACCTGGAACAACGTCTTCCGGAGGACGAATGTCGGTGATGGAGTCGAGGTCGAGCCGCCCACGCCGGCCGGAGAGCCACGGGGGTGTCTCGCCGTGAGCGAACCGCTGCTCGATCGGCTCACCGACCCGTTTTTCGCCGTCGACGACGACTGGCGGTTCAGCTACCTCAACGGCCCCGCGGCGGCGCTGTTGGGGGGATCCCGGTCGGAGCTGCTCGGCCGGGCGATGTGGGACGCGCTCCCGGACGCGGTCGAGACCCAGCTCCCGGAGGCGCTGTACGGCGCGATGGACGACGGCAGCCAGCTCACCTTCGAGCTGTACCACGGCGAGGTCGACCGGTGGTTCGAGACCCGCGCGTACCCCTCCGAGACGGGACTCTCCGTCCACATGCGGGACGTGACCGACCGCCGTGAACGGCGGTCGACGCTCGCCCGCCAGGGAGCGGTTCTCGAGGCCGTCAGGGACGGCATCGTCACCCTCGACGCCGAAAACCGGATCCGTTCGGTCAACGAGACGGTCGAGCGCACGCTCGCGGTCGACGCCGACGAGCTCGTCGGCGAACACGTCGAGGCGCTGCTCGAGCGCGCCGAGGTCGACGCCGCCGCGGCGGTCGAGCTCGGCCGGGCGATCGGCGACGTCGACCTCGGCATCGCCCCCCAGCGTCGTCTCGAGCTCGAGTTCACCGACGCCACGGGGAGCCCGCGGGTCGGCGAGCTCCGACTGGTCCCCGTCGACTTCGGCGAGGCGACCCTCGCTGCCGTCGTCCGGGACGTCACCGACCGGCGGGAGTACGAGCGGGTCGTCGGCTCGCTCCACGAGATCACGCGGTGGCTGCTCGACTCCGACGACCCCGAAGAGATCTGTGCGATCGCCGTCCACGCGGGAAGTGACCTCCTCGGGCTGCCGATGGGCGGGATCTGGCTGCTCGACGAGGAGCGTGGCCACCTCGATCCGGTGGCGGCGACCGCGAGCGCACACGAGGAACTCGGCGGCCTCCCGCGGTTCCGACGCGGGGAAGGACTCGTCTGGGACGTGTTCGAACGCGGCGAGCTCGCCCGATACGACGACCTCCGTGAGGTCGAGGGGCTGTACGATCCGTCGATGCCGATCCGTTCGGAGATCGTCGCCCCGATCGGCGACCACGGCGTGCTCGTGACCGCCGCCTCCGAGCCACAGGCGTTCGACGCGACCGACGTCGACCTCCTCTCGACGCTCGCAGAGAACGTCCGGGCGGCCCTCAACCGGACCGAACGCGAGCGGGTACTCCGCGAACGAACCGACCGACTCGAGCGTCGGACCGACCGGCTGGGAGACGTCGCCGACCTCCTCTCGACGGAGCTCAGAGGGAGCCTCCTGGCGGTCGAGGAGACGCTCGACGACGGGGAGGCAGACGGGGCGGCCGTCGACGCTGCCAGGCGAACGCTCGACCGTGCGGAGCGGCTCCTCGCGGACGTCAGGGAGTTCGCGTCGACCGCGACAGCCGTCGGACCGCGGACGCGGATCGACCTCGGCGCGGCGGTTGAGGCCGCCGTCGACGCCTCCGCGCTCGAGACCGCGTCGGTCGTCATCGAGGATCGGGCGACGCTGCGGGCCGACCCCGACCGGTTCGCACACCTGCTCGAGACCGTCCTCGACGACGCGGCCGCCCGTGCGGACGGTGCCGTGACCGTCCAGGTCGGGGTGCTCACTCCCGAGGGCCCCGTCGACGAACCGCGTGGATTCTTCCTCCGCCACGACGCCGGGGGGGACACACCCTCGACGAACGCGGACTCGCGCCCCCCGGACGCGGACGGCCTCGGAGTGGCCGTCGCGGAGGCGATCGCCGAGGCCCACGGCTGGACAGCGACCGTCGAGCGACTCGACGTCGGTCAGACGCGGTTCTCGGTCGGGAACGTGGTCACGATCGAGCGGGCGTGACGCCGGCAGGGCCAGCCAGCGATCGGGTGCCGCCGTCTACCGCGGGGAGGGCGTCACTCCCGTTCGATCGTCTCGCGGGTGACGTCCCGACAGAGCCGGTCACAGACCCCCCGTTCTACGAGCTCTTCGACCGTCTCCTCGACGGCCGTCCGGACGACGGCCAGTCGGTCCTCGAGCCGGGCGTACTCCCGGCTCGCGCGCAACTCGATTTCCGGCTTCTCCTCCTCGAGCAGTGCCCTCTTCGACGCCAGCGAGAAGAACTCCTGGAGCTGGTCGTCGTAGGTCGACCGCAACACCAGCCCGTCGATTATCGCGCGCAGTTCGTCCTCGGAGACCGGTTTGACGAGGTAGTCGTCGAACCCCATCTCGACGATGTCGAAGTCGGGTTCGACGGCGGTCACCATCGCGACCCGGCAGTCGAGCCCGCGCTCTCTGATGACCTCGAGGACGTCGTCACCCGAGAGCTCCGGCATCATCCGATCGAGCAACACCACGTCGGTTCCGTCGTCGATCGCCTCGAGGGCCCCCTCGCCGCTGTAGGCCGTCTCGACGGCGTTCCAGTCGGAGAGCCAGGAGGCATAGAGCTCCGCCAGGTCCGGTTCGTCCTCGACGATCAGTACGTGTGTCGTATCGTCCATCCCGGGTCCCGAACGCGAGCGTTCGCCGGTACTGCTCGCGCGT
>PUPA01000101.1 GCA_003552885.1 Natrialbaceae archaeon | reverse complement strand
GGGTGGCGTCCGCCGGTACCGGCCCGTATCGACGGAGATGTCGGTAGATCCCGCGTCGCCCCCCGAAGTCCCCGCGGTACCAGAGCAACAGCCGTGGCACCTCCGCGACGCCGGCGTCGGGATCGTACTCGACTTCCGTCGCCAGGTACGACTCGGCGGCGACGTCGAGTGCGTCGTCGACGCTCTCGGCCTCGTAGGCGAGGATCGGCGGGCAGCTCGCGGCGCCGCAGTTGAGCGCGAAGTGGATCCGCGGGTCGACCGACTCGAGGCGGTGGCGTCGCTCGAACGCCCCGGGGAACGGCGAGGGGAGGTAGCCGAGGCCGAACTTCGACTTCGAGCGCCTGAGGATTCCGTGTTCGACGTCGTCGAGGGAGAGGTCGGCTCCGGCGACGGTGAGCTCCTCGGCGCCGAAAAATTGCCGCCGGTCGGCGAAACGGTCGGCGTCTTCGGCCAGCCGGAGCTGGACGAAGGCGTTGTAGACGTTGAGCCAGAACGCCTTCGCGGCGTCGTCGTCGAGTTCGTCGAGGGCCGACTCCTCGAGTTCGGCGAGAAATGCGACCAGCTGCGCCGTCTCCTCGCCGGTCCGGACGGCCTCGAGCAGCCGCGTCGAGGCGTCGGCGACCGCCGCCGGCCCGGGATCCGCTTTCGGCAACGGCTCCTCCCGACTCACCGTCGTCCCTCCGCGAGCCGTCGCGTCACACCCACCCGTCCCGGAACGCGTGTCACGTACGTCCGTTCGCGTCCGGGGAGATATCAGCTTGGCGCGTGGGCGAGGACGGCACACGGACGGAACGCGGAGCGGACGAACCCGCGGTTCGTGTGCGCGTCGTCGGTTCGATCGGGTAATTTGCGCGACGAACCCCGCGATTCCGGAAGCGAACCGAACATTCGTAAACCTATAATACTCCGAGCGTATTGTGTCTCCCAATGGCGTACGAAAACCTGGATTCGAAGCTGATCAACGCGCTGTTGGGCGACGGTCGGGCGAGCCTCCGGAGCCTCGCCGAGGACCTCGACGTCTCCGTGACGACCGTCTCGAACTACATCTCCGACCTCGAAGAGCAGGGCGTGATCGAGGGCTACACCCCGATCGTCGACTACGACGCGCTGGGATACGACGTCACCGCGATCATCCAGCTCCAGGTCGAGGGCCACGCCCTCCCGGAGATCACCGAGAGCCTGCGCGAGCACCGACAGATGATCAGCGTCTACGAGGTCACCGGCGACTACGACGTGATCGCCATCGGCAAGTTCGAGGACACAGACGGGATGAACGAGGGGATCAAGTCCCTGATCACCGACCCCGAGATCAAAGCCTCGAACACGAGCGTCGTGCTCAACGCCGTCGCCGAGAACCAGCAGTTCGAACTCGAGATCGACGACTAGTCACTCGATCCGGTACCGGAGCAAGGCGGCGATCCCGCCGAGGTTCGACAGCTGCTGGCCGGGGGGAAACTCACTCGAGAAGACGGTCACGTCACCGCCTTTCTGCTCGGTCGTCCGGACGAGACGGTCGACGTCGACGTCCCACTCGCCGTCGGGACCGCGTTCCTGGCGGAGCCGATCGTCGAGCACGAGCAGGCGCTCGATCGCCCCGTACTCGGCGGCTTTCGCCACCTCCTCCGGGCCGTAGGCGGCTTTCGCCCCCTCGGCGATGCGTCGGGTGAGCTCGTCGATGTCCGCCGCCTCGCTCTCGATCCGCGTCTCCTGTTGGACGTCCGCGACGGCGCCACGTTTCAACACCTCGTGGACCCCACGATCGCCGACGCTCGCGGTGTCGACCATCGTCACGAGTTCGGCGACCTCGGGTTCGTTCCCCTCTAGGTACTTGTAGGCGTCCTGTTTGGTGAACCCCGGACCGGCGAGGACGATCGCGTCGACCTCGAGCCGGCCGAGCACCTCGCTGAGTTCGGCGAACAGCTCCGACCGCTCGCGGGCGTACTCGCCTTTCCCCGTCGGCCCCGTGAGCTGCGCTCGCTCCTCGGTGCCGTACTGGGCGACCGTGTGGACGTGGGCCTGGCCCTCCTCGACGGTGACGATGGCGACGTCCGGGCTCTCGGTCGCCTCGACGGCCTCCTCTAGGCGGGCCTCCTGGTCGGGTTTCAGCCGTTTGTCGATCGAGAGCTCCTCGCGTTCTTCGACGTTCAGCGTGTGGTGGAAGCCGAGCTGGTCCTCTCTGGAACAGGCGACGATCTCCCCACCCACCCGCAACCGGTTGGCGAACCTGTGGAACTCGATCGTCTCGACGGCGATCGCGACCCACATGTGCTCGCGCTCCCCGCCGGTGTCGCGCATCCGGTCGTCGGCGCGCTGGATCCGGCGGGTGGTGTCGCCGGCGACCCGGTCGCCGGGCTCGAGGACGTACTGGAGGTGCCAGAGGTCGTCGAGGCTCTCGGGAACGAGCGTGATCCGCTCACGACCTCCCTCCAGGGGCTCCCGGCTTCTGATCTGCATGGACGGGCGTTCGCCCGGCCCGGGTAAGTGGGCTGCGATCGCCCTCGCGGCGGCCGTCGGGCGCCGGAAACGATTAGGTCCGTCCGGCCGCTACCCCAGGGTATGCTGGTCGACGCGCTCAAACTCGTCGTCGTCCTCACCGTCACCGTCCTGGCCGTCTTCGCGGCCATCACGTGGATGCAAGGGGTGATCGTCTAGTCGCTCCTCGACGGCGCGACGACCTCGCCACAGCCGGGACACTCGGCGAACGACGCCAACCCCTCCTCGGTCTCGTACTCGATCAACAGATACGTCGCGGGGATCTCCCGGTCACAGCGCGGACAGCGGCCGAGCGCGGGTTCGTTGACGGTCATGAGCCACGGACTCCGTCCGACGTCGACCGACACGGTCGCTGGACACATCAGCCTTTGTCAGACGCGTGTCATACCGGCCGGCCCCGTCCCGACCGGTGGATTTATACAGATTCAAGGAGAATACCTGCGGCTTCAGCCGCAGGATGAATCCGACAACTCGGAGTCAATCTACGCTGCAATAGCTACTTTGAGATTTGACAATCCATAACTTAAAGTGAACAGGCAATCCTGCATATAGGTAGGAATCAGGCTAGAACAGAGCGATTCTGCCTAGTCCTACGATGGCGGCCTGTCCGCCCCAAGCAATGAGACAGTAATCGGAACCAGTCGATGACCGCCCGATTCTTCTCTGAATCGGTCGCGGAGTTGACTGCTGTACGCACGAAGAAAGTAACTCCGAGTCTATTGACGTTGACTCGACCCTCACCGGGCAAAAACAACCACGAGGGTCGATGAACGCCGAGGATAGGAGTACCGGGGGCTTGGCACTCCCAGCAGTCCCACCCACCACAGTCCGTGAACCCCACACGGATTCTCACCGTGCTGGGGTTCGGTGGGACTGGAAACCTGAAATCTCCAACGCTCAGGATTCCTCCGCGTTTACGCGGAGGAGGATGTCAAGTCGGTATGTATCATAAATATTCAGATGGTTTCGACGCTCGACAGTTACGACTGCCCGCTCTGCTCGGGGACGTTCGACGACGGAACGGCGCTGCGGGTACACCTCCAGGTGAGCCACCGCAAGTCCGAGCTGTCGGCGTACCTCCTCGACGTCCTGGAGACGAACCGACGCCGCGCCGAGCTGACCGTCTGAAGCTCAGCCCACGACGAGTTCGACCGTCTCCGCCAGCGCCTCGGCGTGTCGTCTCGCCGCCTCGTACTCGAGAGCGGCCCGATCGCGTCGTATCGCCCACTCGCGGGCGTCGAACGCCCGGGGGTCGGCCGCCAGTCGGCCAAGTGTGGTGTCGGCAGCTCCTACGAGCGAGAGCGCCGGCCAGCACAGCCGCCGGGCCAGCGGGCCGTCCCCGGCCCGGTCGAGGGCGTCCTCGATCGCCCCGGTCGCGGCCCGCTTTCGTCCGCGCAGCTCCCCCTCGTCGACGTCGAGTTCGAAGCCGAGCTGGCGCCACTGGTGGGACGCGGGAACCTCCGTGAGGGGCTCTATGGCCGCCCCGAGGAGGATCGCCAGCGCGCCGTTCTCGACGGCCAGGGCGAGGTCCCCGCCCTCGGCGGCGGCCTCGGCGGTCGACGCGGGCGCCCGGTGGACGCCGTCGTAGACCGTCGTCCCGACCTCGGCCTGGAGCTCCACCGCGTGGGAGACGTCCGCGTCGGGGTGGCCCGGAACGTCGTCGGCGGCCGTCGGCGCCACGACGTGGTCGAGCCGCTGGTCGAGGCGGTCGACCGCGGCCTCGATCGACCCCTCGGCGTCCTCGCCGGCGAGGCCCGACGCGAGGCCCGCGGCGTCCTCGACGGCCGCGGTCGCGGTCTCGACGTCGGCCCAGGCGTCGGCGGACGCCCTTCTTTCGTCCGCCCGGCGGCGTACCCGGGCGACGTGCCGGGCGTACTCGGCCGCCGCGGCCGAGACGACGACGTCGCCGGGCTCGCCCGCGTAGGGGATCGCGAGCTCCTCGAGACGCCCCTCGAGGCCCTCCCGGCGGTCGTCGAGGGCGATCTCGTCCCACCGGCCCGGCTCCTCCTCGACGAGCCGGCGGACGATCACCTCCCGCTGGCGCCGGTACGTCGCGAGCGCGTCGAGACGGGCGGCGTCCGCCGTCGGCGGATCGTGTGTCGACGGCTCGGCGACGGCCTCGCGGGCCGATTCGATCCGGCGCCGGTGGAGGTCGACGATCGGCCCGTCGTCGATCAGTTCCTCGAGTTCCGTCAGGCGCTCTGTGGCCCGCTCGTGGGCGTCGTCGTGGACGCCCTCGTCGACGATCGTCGCCTCGTGGATCGTCGGGAGGTCGAGGGCGACGGTGGCCTCGAGGTCGCCGATGGCGCCCCACCGTCGGATCCGGCGGCGCTGCCAGTAGCCGACCCCGAGCCCGACGGCGGCGAGCGAGCCGAGCACCGTCCGTCTGCGGGGACCCATGCGGCCGGAGTTACCGGTCTATCATGAATAAAGGTTTCC
>PUPA01000108.1 GCA_003552885.1 Natrialbaceae archaeon | reverse complement strand
TCGTGTTGATCGTCGGCTTCATCGTCGCCGACAAGGTCGAACTCGTCGTCGGCGAGTACCTCCGCGGGGTGAAGCTGCCGGAGGTCACGGTCGTGCCGAAGGTGCTCAAGTACACCGTCCTTTATATAACCTTCCTCATCGCACTCGCACAGGTCGGCGTCCAGGTGTTCGCGCTGTTGGTCCTGCTCACCGTCTACGCCGCGGGCGTCGTCGTCGTCGGGGCCTACGCGTTCAAGGACTTTCTTGTCTCCTCGGCGGTCGGGATCTACCTGCTGCTCGAACAGCCATACAGCATCGGCGACCGGGTGCGGATCGGCGACCGGAGCGGGATCGTCCAGGAGGTCGACCTGTTCGTGACGAAAATCGAGTCCGACACCGAGGAGTACATCATCCCCAACCGACAGGTGTTCGCCGAGGGGATCGTCCGCGTGCGGAAGTGAAACCCGTCTGTGTGTCGCAGTGAACCTGCAGTGTGCAGGAGTGAGACCCGTCCCCGTGCTCCCGGGCGACCACGACCGCCTCCACCGCGTGTCCGGACCGTGTCGATCGTCCTCGGCACGAAGAGTCGTTTTATAACCGATAGCCTCAAAGTAATGGCAGAAAAAATATGTTAGATGGAAGTCGTTCTTTCGACCGGTATCTCCGGCAAATAGAACCCAGACGTCGTTAGAACCGTGTTCACTCGTCGGCCGGGAATCGGGCCGGAAGCGTGAGAGAACGTATTCGATACGCACTCTGAAACTTTATCTGATATATTTGGCCCGTCATCGGTCACGTGGCCGTGGCGGCCCCCGGCCAGGGCGTCGGGGGCCGCCGACGGGAGGGGTGCCAGTCGGCCCCGACGTCAGGAGTGTCAGCCGGTCCCGACGGGAGGGGTGCCAGTCGGCCCCGATCCGGCGGTTCGGAAGGTCCCCTCGACCCGACGGACTGCTCCACACCGAAGCGGTTAGGTGGACGTTAGCCAAAGCCAGCCACGATGACAGGCTACGACGCCGTCGTGGTCGGCGGTGGGCTGGTCGGCTCCGCCGCCGCCTACCACCTGGCCCGTGCCGGGGAGGAGACGCTGCTGGTCGACCGGTACGACGACGGGCGGGCCACCGACGCCGGGGCCGGGATCGTCTTCCCGCCGACCTCGAGCCGGACGGAGTCCCCGGAGTGGTTCGCCCTCGCGCTCGAGGCCGCCGACTACTACCCCGAACTCGCCGAGGCGATCGGCGAACGCGGCGGCGCCTACGCCCGGACTGGCCTGCTGAGCGTCGCCGTCGACCCGGAGGAAGTCCCCGACTTCGAGCGCGAACGCTCCCGGAGCCGACGCCGTGCCGAGGAGTACGGCCGCCCCCGACCGGATCGGACGGCGGAGGTCTCCCCCGAGCGGGCCCGCGAGCTCTACCCCCCGCTCGGCGACGTCGAACGGGCGATCCACTACGAGGACGGCGCCCGGGTCGACGGCCGGGCGTTCGCGCGGGCGCTTCGGGAGGCCGGCCGGGAGGCGGGCCTGACCGTCGAGCGTGGGGACGTCACGGACGTCCGCGTCGTCGGTGGGGTGGTCCGCGGCGTCGACACCGTCGACGGGGCGAGCCACGACGCCGAGGCCGTCCTGATCGCCGGCGGGGCCTGGTCGTCGGCGTTCGGCGCCGCCCTCGGGATCGAGGTACCGGTCGAGCCCCAGCGCGGACAGATCCTCCACCTCGACGTCGGGGAGGCCGACCGGCCGAGCGGGGAGTGGCCGATCCTGAAGGCGTTTCGCCACCAGTACCAGGTTCCCTGGCCCGACGGCCGGGTCGCCTGCGGCGCGACCCGGGAGGCGGGCTCGGGCTTCGATCCACGGATCACCCTCGACGGGCTCCGGGAGGTGTCGACGGAGGCCCTGCGGATGGCTCCGGGGCTCGCGGGGGCCCGCCACGTCGAGAGTCGCGTCGGTCTCCGGCCGGTCTCGCCCGACGGCCTCCCGATTCTCGGTCCGGTACCGTCCGTCGAGGGGGCGTTCGTGGCGACCGGCCACGGGCCGACCGGCCTCACGCTCGGCCCATACAGCGGGAAGGTCGTCGCCCAGGTCCTGCGTGGGGTGGAGCCGGCGGCGTCGCTCGCGTCGTTCGGCGTCGATCGGTTCTAGCCGGGGTCCGGCCGCGGGCCGACTCCCGCGCCGTTCCGGTGGGTTTAACCCCACCTCGGGACACCGAATCGCATGGTTTCGATCGACGAAGATCGGTTCGAGGAGACGTTCCGGGAGTACTCGGCGATCGGCGCCACCGAGGCCGGCGGGCTCCACCGGCTCACGCTCTCGGCGGCGGACAAGGAGGTCCGGGATCGGTTCGTCGCCGACCTCGAGGAACTCGGCCTCGAGGTCCGGATCGACGAGCTGGGGAACGTCTTCGGGCGACGCGAGGGCACCGACCCCGACGCGGAGCCGGTGTTGATCGGCTCACACCTGGACTCACAGCCCTACGGCGGCCGGTTCGACGGCCAGCTGGGCGTGTTGACGGCCCTGGAGACTCTACGGGCGTTCGAGGACGCGGACGTCGAACACCGGCGGCCGATCGAGATCGTCGACTGGACCAACGAGGAGGGGTCGCGGTTCAAGCCAGCCCTGATGGGTAGCGGGGCGTTCGTCGGCGAGTTCGACGTCGAGGAGACCCTGGCACGGACGGACGCCGACGGCGTCACCGTCGCGGAGGCCCTCGCGGAGATCGGTTACGACGGCGATGAGCCCTGTGAACCCCGCGAGGAGTATCACGCCTTCCTCGAGCTCCACGTCGAGCAGGGACCGAAACTCGAAGAGGAGGGGCTCTCGGTCGGCGTCGTCGAGGGCGTCTACGGGATGGCCTGGCTCGAGGCGACGATCCGCGGCGAGTCCGACCACGCCGGCCCCTCCCCTATTCACTCCCGGAACGACGCCCTGGTCGCCGCCGCCGACGTCGTCACGGCCGTCCGCCGACTCTCGAACCGACTCGCCGACGACGTCGTCACGACAGTCGGCGAACTCGAGGTGGCCCCCGGCTCCATCAACGTCATCCCCTCGGAGGTGCGGTTCACCATCGACGTCCGCAGCTACGACGACGACGTCGTTGCCGAGCTCGTCGCCCACGCCGAACGCGAACTCGAGACCGCCTGCGAGCGCGAGGGGACCGACTACGACCTAGAGGAGATCTGGCGGATCCCCCACACCGAGTTCTCGTCGATGGTCGTCGAGACGGCCCTCGAAGCCGCGGCCGACGTTGGCGCCTCCCACCGGGCGATGGTCAGCGGTGCGGGCCACGATGCGAGCTATCTCAACGGGCTCACGGAGACGGCGATGGTGTTCGTCCCGAGCGTCGACGGGAAGACACACAACGAGGCCGAGTACACCGAGTGGGCCGACGCCGTCTCGGGGGCGAAGGTGTACGCCGAGACGACCGAACGGCTGGCGGAGTGAGATCGGAGCGGGGTGAGGGGGCGATCAGAACGCCGACTCGATGGCGGACTCGAGTGCGGCGACGGCCTCGTCGATCTCGTCCCCGTCGACACACAGCGGCGGGGAGACGAGCAGCTGGATTCCCGGCCGGCCGAGGCCGAAGAGCACGCCCCGTTCGGCGGCGTGTTCCAGGACGTCCTTGACCGGGTTGTCGGCGTCGCTGATCCGCGGATCGACGAACGCCTCGCCGGTCTCGGGATCGGCGAACTCGACGCCCCAGAGCAGCCCCCGACCGTGGACGGAGCTCACGATCTCGAACCGGTCCTCGATGGCCCGGAGCCCAGCCTCCAGCCGGGGCTCGACCGCCCGGACGTTCTCGATGAGTCCGTCCTCGTAGACGTCGATCGCGGCCAGCCCGGCCGCACAGCCGACCGGGTGGCCGGCGAACGTCTGTCCGACGTCGAACCCCTCCTCCTCGAAGTGGGTCGCCACCTCCTCGTTGGCCATGACGCCAGCGAGGGGGACGTACGAGCTCGTCAGCCCCTTCGCGAAGGTCATCATGTCGGGTTCGATCCCCTCGGTGTCGACGCCGAACCACTCCCCACAGCGGCCGAAGCCGGTGATGACCTCGTCTGCGATCAGCAGGATGTCGTACTCGTCACACAGCTCCCGGACGCGCTCGTAGTAACCCGGCGGGGCAGTGAAGCCGCCGCTCGAACCGGCGACGATCTCGGTCAGGAGCGCGGCGATCGACTCCGGCCCCTCGTTGCGGATGACGAACTCGAGGTGGTTCGCGGCTTTCTCGGCCAGCTCCTCGCCGGTCGCGCCGTCGAAGGCCGCCGGGATCGGCGGGAGGAACTTCGCGTTGCCGGTCGTCGCCGCGTGGGCCTCGATCGCCGTGTGGGTCTCCGTGTCGCCGGTGAGACTCGCCGTCCCGTAGGTCCCACCGTGATAGGAGCGCCACCGGGTGAGGACCTTCGGCGAGCCGGTGTACTCCCGGGCGAGCATCACCGCGGTCTCGTTGGCCTCGCTCCCGGAGATCGAGAAGACGGTTCTCGCCATCGAGTCCGGGCCGATCTCGAGCAGCCGCTGTGCCAGCGCGCTGCGGGTGTCGTTGTGTTTCCCCGAGGAGACGTACGGGATCCGGGCGAGCTGGTCGGCGATCGCCTCGACGATCCGCTCGTTGCTGTGGCCCGCGTTGACACAGTACAGCTGTGACTGGAAGTCCAGATAGCCGTTGCCGTCCTCGTCGTAGACGGTGACGCCGTCGCCATCGACGATGCTCGTCACGTCGCCGTCGCCGGACGACCAGTGGGGGATCGCTGACGACGCTCGCTTCTCGACTATCTCCGGCTGCTCGGATGCCATGTACGGACAGTTACCACGCGTAGTGATAAACGCTACTACACCGGCGGCGTGGGACGTCCTCAGTCGCCGTCGGCCAGGGATGGCCAGTACGCTACGTGGTGTTCGCGGGCCGTCTCGAGTGCCCGCTCCAGTGGCGTTATCTCCTCGTCGAGCCACGCGAAGGGGTCGCCCTCGCC
>PUPA01000211.1 GCA_003552885.1 Natrialbaceae archaeon | reverse complement strand
GAGGTCGTGGGCGGGCGTGAGGTGGGGTTTCTCGAGGTCGATCACGGCGAGGTCGGCGGGCGCGCCGGCTTCGAGCCGTCCCGTCTCGAGGCCGATCGCCTCGGCGCTCGCGTCCGTCAGCATCTCGACGACGGCCTCGGCCGGCACCGCACTCGCGTCGTCGGCCGCGAGCTTGCCGACCATCGCGGCGTCTCGACCCTCGTCGAGCATCGAGAGGTCGTTGTTCGAGGCCGCACCGTCGGTGCCGATCCCGACGGTGACCCCGGCGTCCCGGAGCTCCTGGACCGGGGCCATCCCGCTGGCGAGTTTCATGTTCGAGGCCGGACAGTGGATCACGCTCGCGCCGCTCTCGGCGAGCAGACCGATCTCGCTCGCGTCGAGGTGGACGCCGTGGGCGAGGAAGTCTTCGGGCTCGAGCAGGCCGCGCTCGGCCGCGTACGCCAGCGGCCGGACGCCGTGTTCCTCGACGATCGGCGTCACCTCCCCGCGGGTCTCGTTGGCGTGGAAGTGGACGGGAACGCCCAGCTCGCGGGCCTCGGGCACGAACTCGTCGTAGATCTCGGCGTCGACGGTCGTCAGCGAGTGGGGCATGAAGGCAGTCGAGATCCGACCGTCGGCGCTCCCGTCCAGCTCCGCGGCGATCTCGAGGGCCGTCCGGGCGTCCTCGCGGGCGGCCTCGCGGTCTTTCCCGACGGAGATGACGCCGTGGCCGAGCCGGGCGCGCACGCCGGCTTCCTCGACGGCCGCGGCGATCTCGGGGACGAAAAAGTACATGTCGGCGAACGCGGTGATCCCCGACTTGATCATCTCGAGAAGCCCGAGGTCGGCCCCCGCCCGGACGTCCGCGGCCTCGAGCTGGGCCTCGACCGGCCAGACGTCCTCGCGCAGCCAGGCGTCGAGGCGTTTGTCGTCGGCGTACCCCCGCAGGAGCGTCATCGCGACGTGACAGTGGCCGTTGACGAGACCCGGGATCACGAGCCCGTTCGAGGCGTCGAGACGCTGCTCGCCGTCGAGGTCGTCGCCGATCTCGAGGATCTCGCCACCCTCCCGGTCGACCAGGACGTCAGCACGTCGAACGGTCGCATCCGGTTCCAGCACCCGACCGCCGGTGATCGCCAGCGTCGTCATGACTCTCCCTTCCGCTCGACCCGTACTCAATCTGACGACTCGGGCGTCGATCGGCGGGGTTCGGTTTCGAGCCCTCGATACCCGATCTGGCCCACTTGACGTCGTTTAGTCCCGTAAAATGTCCTCTCACCCCAGTGAAGTCCGTCCAGTGCCACGGACCCTGGCTCCGGAACACGAGCCCCGATCCAAGTAGCCGAACCGCACTCGACGACTCACGCCCGTACGTTCGACCCGCCGCCGGCCGCCGTCGCGTCGAGTTCGCGGACGTACTCACAGAAGTTGTCGAACAGCCGTTTGGTCTGGCAGGCTCGCTCGTAGTTCTCCGCGGTGATCTCGGCCATCAGCTCCCGTCGACGCTCGTCGCTCAGCTCCTTGCGGACGACCAGCTCGCGGGCGGTCCGTCGGTCGTACTCGGGGTGAAACTGGACGCCGAAGACCCGGCCCTTCCGGAAGCCGTGGTTCGAGTACTCGTTTTCGGCGATCGGCGTCGCCCCCGGGGGGAGCTCGACGACGGCGTCCTCGTGGGAGGTAAAGGAGAGAAACCGCTCCTCGAGCCCGGAAAGCAGCCGGGAGTCCCCGAGGCGGTCGATCTCGCTGTAGCCGACCTCGTAGACGCCCATCGGCCGGACCTCGCCGCCGAGGACGTCCGCGAGCAGCTGGTGACCCCAGCAGATCCCCAGACACGGCAGGCCGCGGTCGATCGCCTCCCGCGTCCAGGACTTCGTCTCCTCGATCCAGGGCTCCTCGTCGTACACCGACGAACGCGACCCCGAGATCGCGACGGCGTCGAAGTCGAACCCGTCGGGGAGCTCGCGATCGGTGACGCTGAACTCCGCGAGCGAGCCCTCGAGCTCGCGTCTGAAGTTCCGGGTGGTGTTTCGGTCCTCGTGGGCGGCGTTCAGTGCGGCGATCCGGAGCCCCTGCATGGGGCGAAGAGAGCCTCCACTCGGTCTTAGCTGTTCCGTCGACGTCAGACGCCGTCGACGTCGGTGACGGTCCCCTGGCACTCCCCGGCCACCGGCGTCTCCGTCCGGAAGACGCCAGGAGCCGGGGCGATCCGGCCACTCGGCACGCTTTTGTTCCTGTGGTCGATTCCTTTCGACGATGGAGCGATCGACGGCCGGGTCGGTACCGACGTTCGAGCACGTCCCGGAGACGGATCAGTCGTTCGAGAACGCCCTCGAGAAGGCGTGGAACGGCGACCGGCTCGCCGTCGCCGACGGCATCGAGCTGCTGACGACCGGAACCGACAGGGAGGGGATCGACACCCGCCGAAAGGAACGCGTGCTCGCCGCCGCCGACCACCGTCGCCGGGAGGTCGTCGGCGAGGAGGTCACGTTCGTCGCCAACCTCAACAACAACGTGACGACGGCGTGTGACACCGGCTGTCTGTTCTGTAACTTCAAAGACAGCGCCCACACGTTCGAGACCGACCACGACGGCCCGACGGCGGGCTTTACGAAGACGCCGGCGGACTCGCGTGCGATCGTCACCGACGCGGTCGATCGTGGCATCTCGGAGGTCTGTTCGGTCTCGGGGCTCCACCCCGCGCTCGTCCTCGACGACGACCACCGGGAGCTCCTCGAGGCCCACCCCGAGCCGACGACCGTCGACTACCGGCCGCCTGAGCGCTACGACGTCGACCCCGGCACCTACGTCGACCAGCTGGCCGCGATGAGCGTCGACGGTGTCCACGTCCACTCGATGACCCCGGAGGAGGCCGACCACGCCCGCCGGGGGACCGACTGGAGCTACGAGGAGGTCTACCGCCGGCTTGCCGAGGCGGGGCTCGACACGGTGCCGGGAACCGCAGCCGAGATCCTCGTCGAGGAGGTTCGGGCGGCCATCTGCCCGGGGAAGATCGACACGGCAGGCTGGCTCGAGGCGATGGAGGCCGCGGCGGACGTCGGCCTCGGGCTGACGGCGACGATCATGTACGGCCACGTCGAGAACGAGGCCCACCGGATCCTCCATCTGGATCGGATACGGGCGCTCCAAGAGCGCGCCGACGGCGCGATCACCGAGTTCGTCCCGCTCTCGTTCGTCCACGAGAACACGCCGCTGTACCGCAACGGCGTCGTCTCGGGCGGGGCGAGCCCCGCGGAGGACGAGCTGATGATCGCCCTCTCCCGGCTCTACCTCGACAACGTCGAGCACGTCCAGTCCTCGTGGGTGAAATACGGCGACGAGGGCGGACTGAAGATGCTCAACTGCGGCGCCGACGACTTCATGGGAACCATCCTCTCCGAGGAGATCACCAGACGTGCCGGCGGCGACCACGGCGAGTTCCGGTCGGTCGCCGACTACGTCGAGATGATCGCCTCGATCGGCCGGACTCCGGTCGAACGGTCGACGGACTACACGAGGCAGCGGCCGATCGATCCGTCCGACTCGCCGCTCGGGCCGCGACTCGGCCCGCGAGCCGACGGAACGCCGCTGCTCTCCGGGGAGCCTGCAGTCCACGCCGACGACTGAGACGGACGTCCCACCGGTGATCGGTGCCCCGTTCGGACGGTCACCGGCGACGAGCGCGATCGCACCGACCGACGCCCTCGAATCAGCGGACCACGGTCACCGGCATCGGCGCGCGCCGGACGACCCGCTCTGCGACGCTGCCGAGCAGGACCCGGGACATCCCCGACCGACCGTGGCTGCCGACGACGACGTGGTCGAACTCGCCGTCGCTCGCGTACTCGACGACCTCCCGTGCGGGCTCACCGACGACGGTATCGGTCTCTACTTCGACGCCGCTTTCCTCGGCGAGTTCGGCCACGTCAGCGAACAGCTTCTCGGCGCGTTCGCGTTGTTCTTCCAGTGCGCCTTCCCAGTCGACGTACATCCGCGCTTCCCCGCGGCTCAGCGCCTCCGGTGGGTTGAGGACGTGGAGGACGGTGATCGTCCCGTCACCGTGGTTTTCGATCGCGTACTCGAGTGCTTTCCGGGCCGGTTCCGACTCGTCGTATGCGACAAGGATCGCCATGCCCCCCAATGGATCACAACGATTAATAAATCGATAGGGTGGTTCACCGTCGCCGGCCGCCGCTCAACACGCACAGTAGTACTCGACGTTGCCGAACGCCGTGGTGATCAGCTCCGCGGTCGGCGCGGGATCAGAGGCGCCAAAAGCTCCCGATAACCGGCCACGCTGGCCGCCGTCGACGACGCGGTCGATCAGTCCGTCTCCGAGGGCGATCTGCGAGCGAACGCCGGCCCCCCGGTCCCGAGGACCCCCCGGTATCGCTCGCCCGCCTCGTCGTCGGCGGTGAGCGCCCCGCGGATCGTCGGCGAGAGCCAGCCGCGCTCGCCCGCGGGTCGTCCGTCGAACCGCGCCGGGCGCAGGTCGGCGGGCAGGTACCGGTCGTACACCGGCAGCCGCTCGCGGAGGGGGACGCCGGCGGCCTCCGCGATCGCCTCTAGCTCCCGGAGGGCCGGCCAGGCGTAGTCGGGGTTGACGTGGTCTTCGGTGACCGGCGAGACGCCGCCGAGGTCGTCGACCCCGCAGTCGACCAGCTCGCGGGCGGGCGCGAGGTTCGGGGGTACCTGTACCGACACCTCGGGGGGCAACGCCGCCCGGGCCATCGCGACCGTCCATTGCAACGTCTCCACGCCGGGCGTTCTGCCGTCCCAGCGTTCGTTCTCACGGACCGGCTGGACGATCACCTCCTGGACGTGGTCGTACCGCCCGTGGAGCTCACGGATCGCGAGCAGGCTCTCGGCCCGGTCCCGTGGTTCCTCGCCGATCCCGACGAGGATCCCCGTGGTGAAGGGGACGGCGAGGGTTCCCGCGAGCTCGATCGTCCGCAGCCGCCGGCCGGGCTCCTTCCGGCGCGGTCCGGCGTGAGCCG
>PUPA01000051.1 GCA_003552885.1 Natrialbaceae archaeon | reverse complement strand
GAGTACTCCGGGCTCGACAGCGAGACCGCCCGGGAGCGGCTGACGGCCGACCTCGAGCGCGCTTCCGAGTCGACCCAGTACCAGCTGCGCGACTGGGGGATCTCCCGACAGCGCTACTGGGGGACGCCGATCCCGGTCGTCCACTGTCCCGACTGTGGCTCGGTTCCGGTCCCCGAATCGGAGCTGCCGGTCGAACTCCCCGAGTTCATCAACACCTCGGGCAACCCGCTCGACGCCGCCGAGGAGTGGAAACGGACGACCTGTCCCGAGTGTGGCGGCGACGCCGTCCGCGAGACGGACACGATGGACACGTTCGTCGACTCCTCGTGGTACTTCCTGCGGTACGTCTCGCCCGACCTCGCCGAGGCCCCCTTCGACGTCGACCGCGCCAACGACTGGATGCCCGTCGACCAGTACGTCGGCGGCATCGAACACGCCGTGATGCACCTGCTTTACTCGCGATTTTTCACCAAGGTGCTCGCCGACCACGAGGGACTCGACCACCGCGAGCCGTTCACGAACCTGCTCGCCCAGGGGATGGTCCAGCTCGAGGGCGAGAAGATGTCCAAATCGAAGGGCAACGTCGTCTCCCCCCAGCGGATCGTCGAGGAGTACGGCGCGGACACCGCTCGCCTGTTCATGATGCAGGCCGCCCAGCCCGAACGGGACTTCGACTGGAGCGAGGAGGGGGTTCGATCGACCTACGCCTTCCTCACGCGGCTGAAACGGACCGTCGAAGGGTTCGTCGAGGAGCCCCCCGCCGGCGACGACGACGCCGTCGCGAGCTACGTCGACGCGGAGACCGACGCGGCGGTCACCATCGCCGGCGAGGAGTACGACGCGCTGACGTTCAACGTCGCGCTCCGGGAGGCCCAGGAGCTCGTCCGGACGCTGCGAGGGTACGCCGAGTACACCGACCCCCACGCCGACACGTTCGAGCGCGGGCTGGCGGCCGTCGTTCGGCTGCTCGCACCGGTCACCCCCCACCTCGCGGAGGAGCTGTGGGACGAGCTGGGCCGGGACGGCTTCGTCGCCGACGCACCCTGGCCGGACGCGGAGGTCGACCTCGAAGCCGTCGAGAAGCGTCGTCGGCTGGTCGAGAACACCCGCGAGGACGTCCGAGACATCGTGGAGATTGCCGGCATCGACGACCCCAAAACGATCGAGCTCGTCGTCGCCCCGCAGTGGAAGTACGACGCCGTAGAGATCGCGATCGAATCGGATGCCGAGAACCTGATCGGCGAACTGATGGGACACGGCCACATCCGCGAGCAGGGCGACGCCGCAGCCAGCTTCGGTCAAGAGCTCCAGGCCGAACGCGAGGCCCTCGAGTACACGCTCGGCCCCGACGAAGAGCACGCGGCCCTCGGGTCGGCCGCCTGGCTGCTCGAACGGGAGTTCGAGGCCGACGTCCGGGTCCTCCCGGCCCACGAGGTCGACGAAGGCGTGTCGAAAAACGCCGAGCCGGGACGGCCGGCGATCGAGATCGAAGGCTGATCGCGAACCGCGGATCGCACGGTTCCGTTCGGTAGTGTAAACGTCAGTCGTCGCCGTGGTCGCTTCGGGTTCGTCGCGCACCGAGCGCCAGCAGGACGAGGAGGACGCCGATTCCCCGAACTGCGGTGACGAACCCTTCCCGCCACTCGAGGGCGTCGGCGTCCTCGTAGGCGAGTGTGGCGCCCGTCTCGAGGTACTGCCTCGGGAACAGCGCCGCGAGCGCGCCGGCGACGCCCGCGACGTTCAACAGCCAGGCGTACGCTCTGCCGCCGGCGACACTCGCCAGCACGTAGAGGATCCCCTCGGCCCGAATTCCGGCGTCGAGCCACGGTTTCGGCTCCACCGCGCCCGGGTTCTCGAGTGCGATGGCCTCGTAGGCCCCGCGGGCGCCCGCCGGGAACAGTGCCACGATCGCGCCGAGGAGTCCGAACAAGGATCGTGCCATGTGCGGCCGTTCGAGCCCCGCCATCTTTAGAATACTGATAATTCCGGGGGACGGGGAACGGAGTCGGTCGCCTCCGGGCCGACGACGAAACGGAAAAGCGGATCGATCAGTCCGCGGCCCGCGGCTCGGAGTCGGCGTGTTCTAGCTCCCCCTCGTCGGGACGCTCGCCCGTGGGCAGAGAGTCCCGGAACTGCCCGAGGACCGCCCGTGCCTCGGCGAGTTCGGGTTCGCCGACCGCCCGGACGAGCGCGAGCGCACGCCGGGCCCGCGTCCGCCGCCAGGAGGCCTCCCGGTGTTCGTAGGTCCGGATCCCCCGGAGGAAGTCGGCTTTCGAAAACTCCGGCCAGTAGGGCGTACAGAAGAAGACGGCGGCCTCGTTGCCGTTGGCGTGCCAGGGCAGGAAGTTCGAGGTGCGCTCGTCGCCGCCCGTCCGGATGATGAGGTCGACGTCCCGGACGGGGTTGTCATAGAGCCGGCGCTCGATCGTGCCGACGTCGATCCCGTCGGGGTCGAGCCGGCCGGCGTCGACGTCCCTGGCGACGTCGCGGGCTGCCGAGAGCAGTTCGTTTCGGCCGCCGTAGGCGAGTGCGACGTTGAGCACGAACCGGTCGTGCCCCCGCGTTCGCCCCTCGGCGTAGTCGACGGCCGCCCGGACCCGCTCGGGAAGCCGGTCGACGTTGCCGATGACCCGGATCGAGACGCCGTTCTCGTGGACTTCCTCGGAGTCGGCGAACTCCCGGAGCTTCTCACACAGCAGGTCGAAAAGCGCCTCCCGTTCGTCGGGTGGTCGCTCGAAGTTCTCCGTCGAGAACGCATACAGGGTGAGCTCCTCGACGCCGATCTCCCGACACCACCGGAGCACCCGTTCGGTCGTCTCCGCGCCGGCGCGGTGGCCGTCAGGGGCCTCGTCCCCCCGCGAGCGGGCGTACCGACGGTTGCCGTCCTGGATCACCGCCACGTGGGTGGGTGCACCCGAGATCTCCCGGGCGAGGAGCCGTTCGTAGGCCGTCCCGACACGCCGGCGAAGCCAGCCTCTCATCGTTCGAATCGACACCGTCGACGGATATGTGTCTTGTGCTACGGGTTCGGTCCTCACGGCCGTGGCGGAATCGTGACGGCTATCCGTCCGCCCCGCCTTCCAGCGACCGATGGCAGACGTGATAGACGAGGACATCTATCGGCGGACGAAGGCGTTGCTCGAGCCCGGAGAGATCGAGCTCAACGGTGCGGTCGTCCACACCGGCTACGGCTCCGAGGAGGACGTCAGGATGATGCAGGCGACGATCGACGTCGGTGACATCATCGCCGAACACGCGGGCTACGATCCGCGAGACTGTTACGTCTACTCGGGCAACGACAACACCGAGTTCGCCTCGAACCAACACCAGGGGCTCACCCTCGACGGCGAGGAGTTCGTCTGGGAGTGCCAGCAGCTGCTCAGAAAGGGCACCTTCGACGTCGTGATCTACTACGAGGCGAGCGCCGACCACGAGGCGATCCTCGAGGACATCCGCGAACTCGGCTACGACGTCACCGGAGTCCGTGGTGACTAGGAGCGTTCTCACCGCCTGGGAACGGGTGGAGCCGATTTATCGGCCGGCTCCTCGAGTTTCGGGTATGATGCCGTCGACGACGGGTGGGGACGACGGACCGACCCCGTCCGACAGTGCGCTCGGGTGCCGGCCGGCCACCGACGCGTCCGCGAACCGTGGTGGGAAACGGTGACCGAGGGCGTCGTCGCGAGCGCGCGGATCACCCACGAAACGGGCAGCCTCGACGATCTGACTGCCGCGAGCCCGGAGAGCCAGCGTGCCGGCGTCTCGGAGCTCCTCTCGGTGCCAGAGGTCGAGGAGGCGTACGTCCTCTCGACGTGCAACCGCGTCGAGGCGTACGTCGTCGCCCCGTCGGCGGACGCCGCGGCGCCGGCGCTGGGGAGGTTCTTCGCCGCCGCCCCTGAGGATGTCGTCGTCCAGAGCGGCCACGACGCGAGCCTGACTCACCTCCTGGAGGTGGCCACGGGGCTCGACTCGGTCGTCCTCGGCGAGGATCAGATCCTCGGGCAGGTCCGAACCGCCCGCGACGACGCCCGCGCGGCCGGCGGGATCGGCGACCTCCTCGAGCCGGCGGTAGAGAAGGCGATCCACGTCGGCGAGCGCGCCCGGGCCGAGACCGAAATAAACGAGGGGGTCGTCTCGCTGGGATCGGCGGCGGCGAAGCTCGTCGCCGAGACCGTCGGCGTCGATGGGGCCCTCGCGCTGGTCGTCGGCGCCGGCGAGATGGGCCGACTCGCCGCCGAAAGCCTCACAGCCTACGGCGCTGAGCGGATCGTCCTCGCCAACCGGACCGTAGAGCGCGCCGAGGCCGTCCTCGCGGACGTCGACGTGCCGGGGGACGCCGTCGGCCTCGGCTCGCTTGCGACCGTCGCCCCGCGGGCCGACGTGGTCGTGACCGCGACCGGGAGCGCCGAACCGTTGCTCGGGCCCGGAGAGCTCGGGGGCCGCGAGCAGGTCGTCGTCGACCTGGGCCAGCCGCGTGACGTCGACCCCGCGGCCGGCGAGCTCCCCGCGGTGACCGTCTACGACATGGACGACCTCGAGGCGGTGACCCGCCGGACCCGGCAGCTGCGGGCGGACGCCGCCGCGGAGGTCGAAGCGATGATCGACGAGGAGTACGAGCGCCTCGACGGGGCGTTCAAGCGCGCGCGGGCCGACGGGGCGATCGCCGCGATGTACGAGTCCGCCGAGCGGATCAAACGCCGGGAGGTCGAGACGGCGCTGACGCGGCTCGAATCGGCCGAAGCCGGCGAGCGGGCGGAGATCGTCGAATCGATGGCGGACGCGCTCGTCGGTCAGCTGCTCGCCGCGCCGACGAAGTCCCTCCGTGAGGCGGCCGCCGAGGACGACATGGAGACGATCGCCGCCGCCCTGGAACTGTTCGACCCGGAGTTCGGGCCGGACGGACGCGCGGCCGACGCCGAGAGAGCGGACGCCGGCGTCGCGGTCGAGGACGACTGACCGATCGAGACGAGGACACCGAATCG
>PUPA01000061.1 GCA_003552885.1 Natrialbaceae archaeon | reverse complement strand
TTCGTCTTCGGGCTCGTCTCCGACACAGCCGGCCAGAGTGGCGACTATGGCCACTCCACCGACGGTCTTGAGTACCGTTCGTCGTCTGTGATCTGCCATCTGCGGATGGAGGGTCGATCGCCGAGAACGTGAATCATTTCCGAGATATCTTCGGAATGTCTCCACCCTGTCTCCGGACTCTCTCCCAAATTCGACCGGAGTTTCCGACGACCCCGTTCGGCGGCGCCCCGGACGTCCGTCGGCGTCGGGGTCTCCGACCGCCGAGGGCTCACTCGGCGGGTCCGACCACGCTCCGGTCGCCGGCGAGTTCGAGGCCGCCCTCGAGCGTCCGGATCGGGTAGGGGATATCGATACCCTCCTCGTCGAAGCGGCGTTTGACCGCGGTGGCGTACTCCCCGCGGATCCGGACGAAGTCCGCCCGGGAAGGGTCGGCGATCCAGATCCGCGACTGGAGGCCGACGTCGGAGTCGTTGAGCTCGGTCAGCCGCACGGAGGGTGCGGGTTCTGCCATGATCTCCGGGTGGCGTTCGGCCTCCTCGACGATGATCTCGCTGGCGAGCTCGATGTCGTCGTCGTAGCCGATCCCGAAGGCGAACTTCACGCGGAGCTTCTCGCCCTCGACGGGATTTTTCACGACGCCGCCGGTCAGTTCGGAGTTCGGGACGGTCAACAGCTCGTTATCGAAGGTTCGCACCCGGGTCACCCGGAGGCTGATATCCTCGACGACGCCGGAGTGGCCGTCCCACTCGATCCAGTCGCCGATACGAAACGGCTCGTCGGCGTAGATGAAGACGCCGGCGACGAAGTTCGCGATGACGTTCTGGGTCGCGAACCCGATCGCCAGCGCCCCGGCGGCGGCGATGCCGGCCATCGAGACGAGGAAGTTGCCGTAGTCGGCGGCGCCGAAGGCGACCCCGACGGCGACGAAGACGACCAGAAAGCGCCCGACGAGCACCAGTGGTCGGCGGGCGTGGTCGTCCAGTCCGCGCCGGTCGAGCGCCCGGTCCAGCAGCGAGAGCGCCACGGTCCGCCCGAGCAGGTAGATGACGACGAACGCGACCACGAAGACGATCGCTCCCTCGAGGGTCGACGCCGTCGCCGGACCGAGTCCGACGGCCCGGAGTGACTCCCCGACCGGCCCCAGGCCGGCCTCGGCCGGCGTCTGCGAGACGGCCCCGTTCACCGGTACAACACCGCCGTGTGGCCCCTGACGTCGACGAGCTCGGCGCTCACGCGGTCGGCGAGCTCCGTCGCCAGCTCGTCGGTCGACGTCCGCCCCCGGGCCGCCCGGAGGAACTTCACTTTCACCAGCTCGGCGGCCCCGAGCTGCTCGTCGAGCTCGTCGACGACCGCGTCGGTGCCTCCCTTGCCGACCCAGACGGTAACCTCGAGGTCGTGTGCGCGCTTTCGGCGTTCGTCCTCGTCCATGCGAGCGGATTCTCAGGCGGACCGTTTCAATGTTCCCGAACGCGGTCGCTCCGTCCGACCGACACGGGGGCTACACGCTCTCGAGTGGTGTTGTCTGTCCTACCGGTAGGGGTATCTCGACTGGTGGCCACAGTCACAGGTGACCGTGACGTGGCCGTCTCGGGTCCGGATTCGAGCGTTCCGCCCCGGCAGGAGGTAGCTATCACAGCTGTCACAGGAGAACCGTTTCAGCCGCCAGGGGAGCTCGAGCCGGTTACGTTCGGCGATCCGTCGGGCCAGCCGGACGTACTCCCGTGCCCGCTCGTCGTCGCCGTCCACGGCGGCCGCGCGGGCGAGCTCGGTCAGCCGATCGATCCGCTCCTCGGCGATCCCCATCGACGGACGCTACCGCCGTGGTCCCTATCCGTGTTGCGTTCCGGCCCGGTCGGCGGGCGTCCGACGCGCCGGCTCCCCGAGGCGGCCCGTGCGCAACGCCCAAATACGCGAGCGGCCAATGGCGGCTCTAGATGGACGGGTGGCGACCGAGACCGGATGCGGCGAGCCGGCGTGCACTCCTCGCGGCCACGGGCGTCGGGCTCGCTGGGGCGAGCGCCGGCTGCGTCCGCCGCGCTCGGAACGTCACCACCAGGGATCCGGCCGGCCCGCTCTCGGTGACGATCACGACCGCCGTCGCCGACTACGACCGGGAGGGGATCCAGATCGCCCGCCGGCTGGCGGAGAACCTCCAGCTGGTCGGGATCGACGCCGCCCTCCGGACGG
The DNA here is from genome assembly GCA_003552885.1 of Natrialbaceae archaeon. Taxonomy (GTDB): domain Archaea; phylum Halobacteriota; class Halobacteria; order Halobacteriales; family Natrialbaceae; genus Tc-Br11-E2g8. The sequence continues at coordinate 2,820 of PUPA01000061.1, read as the reverse complement.
TCTCCCGGGAGGAGCTGCGCCGGTCGGTGCTCGTCAACCACGACTTCGAGCTGTACGTCGCCCGCCAGCCGGAGTTTTCGGACCCCGACTTCCTCTATGAGCTGCTCCACTCGCGATTTTCCGAGGAGTCGGGCCGACAGAACCCCTTCGGGCTGACCAGTCGGCGTGTCGACGAGCTGCTCGGCCGCCAGCGCCGTGCCGGCCGCGAGGACCGCCCCGGAGTCGTCGCCGACCTCCTCTCCGCCGTCGCCGAGGAGTGTCCGTTCGCGCCGATCTGTGTCCCCGAGGAGTACCGACTCGTCCGAGAGGACCGGTTCACCGGCTGGGAGGAGGCTCACCTCGGCGACCGGCTGGGCTACCTCGGGCTCGAGCCTCTCGGCGCGGACGACCTCCGCGGTGTGCTCACCGACACGCTTGCGACGAAGAACCTCAACCCGCTGTCGGTGGAGTTTCGCAACCGGGGGGTCTTCGTCGACCTCGTCTACGACTCACTCGGCGTGCTCGACGACGGGGCGGTCCGCCCGTGGCTCGCGGAGGACTGGAGCTGGGAGGGGACGACGGCGACCGTCACGCTGCGAGAGGACGTCGCCTGGCACGACGGCGAGCCCCTCGACGCCCACGACGTCGCGTTCACCTACCGGTTCCTCGCGGACACCTCGCGCGAAGGGGGGTCGGCGCCGGCCCCGGCACCCCGCTACCGGGGGCTCGTCTCGATGGTCGAAGACGTCGACGTCGAGGACCGACGGACGCTCTCTCTCGCCGTCGATGCCGAGCCGGATCCGGGGGTGCGGGCGTTCCTCGTGCCGATCCTCCCCGAACACGTCTGGGAGGGCCGCACCGACGAGGCGGACCTCTTCGGGTTCCGATCGACTCCCGGAACGACGGAGGCGATCGTGACCGACAACGTCCCGCCGGTCGGCAGCGGGCCGTTCGCCTTCGCCGACCGGACCGAACGCGACCGGCTCGCGTTCGAACGGACCGACGATCACTTCTCACGGGGAGACGAGGGACTCCCGGAGGCGACCGTAGAGCGCCTGCTCGTGACCGTCCACCCCCGGAGCACGTCGGCGATCGAGGCGGTCGAAGCCGACGACGCCGACGTCACCGTCTCGACGCTCGAGGCGTACTCGATAGCCGGGGTGACCGAGACCGACGCGGTCCGGCTGTTGACCCATCCCCCGCGAACGTACTACTACGTCGGATTCAACGCCCGGAGGGCCCCTTTCACCGACCCGAAGTTCCGCCTGCTGCTCGCCCGGCTGCTCGATAAAGGCTGGCTCGTCGAGGAGGTCTTCGAGGGGGAGGCGTCCCCGATCGCGTCCCCGGCGACCGAGGAGTGGCTGCCCAACTCCCTGGCCTGGGTGGACGGAGATCCCGTCGCGCCGTTTCTCGGCGACGACGGCGAACCGAACGTCTCGGCCGTACGCGGCGCCTTCGAGCGAGCCGGCTTCAGTTACGACGGGGAGGGACGCCTCCTCGCGAGGGGCTGATGTTCCTTTATGTCCTCTTGCGGGTGACCGTCGTCGTCCTCGCGATGATCGTCCTCGGACTGGTCGTCGTCGTCGGCACCGACCGGCTCCGCCGGAGCCGTCGGGACGTCCGACGGCGGATGCGGACGATCGCCCCCACCGCCGTCGTCCTGATCGCCGTCTTGCTGACGAACAGCGTGGCCCGTCGGGTCGTCCCCGACAGCTCTCACATCGTGGGCATCAGGGCCACCTTCGGCGTCGACGCCACCTGGTGGATCTACGAGCTCGAGGGTGGATTCCTGCCGTGGTTGCAGTCGTTCGAGACGACCGCGCTGACGGCGTACTTCTCGTTCGTCTACGTGTACGGCTACGTCTTCTTGCTCGTCTTCCCCGCCCTCGCGTACCTCGCACTCCCCGATACGCGGCCGGTCCGGGAGCTGCTCGCGGCCTACAGCCTGAACTACGCGCTCGGGCTCCTCTGTTACGTGCTCGTGATCGCCTACGGGCCACGGAACGTGATGCCCGAGCTCGTCGACGCCCTGATGTACGACACCTACCCGCGTTACCAGCACCTCACCAGGCAGGTAAACCGCAACACCAACGTCCTCCCCTCGCTTCACACCTCCCTCGCTGTTACCGTCGCGCTCGTCGCCTACCGGACCCGCGAGGCGTACCCGCTGTGGTACCCGATCGCCGCCGTCCTCGGGCTCAGCGTCGCCGTCTCGACGATGTACCTGGGCATCCACTGGGCGATCGACGTCGTCGCCGGCGTCGTCCTCGCCGCGGTCAGCGTCGCGCTCGCGGCGAGGCTGGTCGGTCGGCTCCCGGGAGAGCTCGCCGGTCGGCTCCCGGAGGGACTCGCCGACCGGCTCCCGTCCGGAGAGCGCCCGGAGCGGTGACCGCTCGTCGAACGACTCGGCCCCCGGTCGTCGAACGGTCCGGTGACTCGGCTCAGACGATCCGATTTCTCACGGGTTCGTCCGCCCGGCGTCTGTCGTAGTTCTCGAGAAAGAGGTCGACGAACCGCCGGACGAACGCTTCCGAGCGGCCGCCGACGTGGGGAGTGAGCAGGACGTCGTCGCGGTCCCACAGCGGCGACGTCTCCGGCAAGGGCTCGCTCTCGAAGACGTCCAGCCCCGCACCGGCGATCTCGCCGGCTTCCAGGGCCTCTACGAGCGCCGCCTCGTCGATCACGGCTCCGCGGGCGACGTTGACCACGAGCGCCGTCTCGGGGAGCGCCGACAGCGCCGCCGCGTCGATCAACCCCCGGCTTTCTCCGGTCAGCGGGACGGCCAGCGCGAGCACGTCCGTCTCCGGGAGGACGTCGGCGAGCCCGTCCGGCGGGAGCACG
>PUPA01000191.1 GCA_003552885.1 Natrialbaceae archaeon | reverse complement strand
GTCGTGACGCCGGCGGTCATCGCCTGGTCTTTCACGGCGACCGGGATCCCGTGGAGTGGACCGGTGATCCCATCGACTGCGAACCGTTCGTCCAGCTCGGCCGCGCGGTCGACCGCCCCCGGGTTGACCGTCACGATCGAGTTGAGTTCGGCGTTCGCACGGTCGTACGCCTCGATCCGCTCGAGGTACCGGTCCACGAGCTCCCGGGCGGTCAGTCCGTCGGTCCGCATCGCCCCGTGGATCTCCGAAATCGTCGTCTCTACCGGATCGAACTGCGTGTCCATCCATCCACGAGGCGGAGCCCTCGGGTAATAGTGTCGTTCCCTCGATTTCAGGCGGTGGCGCCGGCTCGGACGGCTGGCGCTGAGAGGGACGACCGGGACACGACGATCGGTCGGTCGAACCGCTTGGAAAAAGCTGGATAAAAAGCCGCTCACCCGTCACTTCGTCCCTCGTTCGCGGGTGCTACTCCCCGAGCGCCCCACTGGGGGTGATGTATCACCGGGTCGTTGAGAGGAGACGATCCCCGACTCAACGACGCGGCCGGTTCGACGACCGGGAAGGGAGACGGCGTCGCTCGCGGCAGAACGGGCGCGACGGGATTTGAACCACGCGAAGACGGTCACCTCGCTGCGCTCGGCGTTGCGTCTTCTCTTCTTCGAATCCCGTTTGGGTCGCTGCCGCTCGCGACCTTGCTCGCGGCAGAACGGGCGCGACGGGATTTGAACCCGCGACATCTTGGTCCGGAACCAAGGACTCTGTCCACTGAGCTACGCGCCCTCGGCTCCAGGGAGAGTCCGCTCCCCTATAACGCTTCTGAGTCAGTCGTCGCCGAGGCCCACGGCCGGCTCGGGTTCGTCGATGTATCGCTCCTTCCAGGTGCCACGCCAGAACCAGGCGACCCCGATTACCGCCCCGAGGACGTTCCCGACGGCCATCCCGACCCAGACGCCGGTCGCCCCCCAGTCGAGGACGAACACGAGGACGGAGACGCTCGCGACGCGACCGATCCAGAGGGTCAGAATCGAGATCGTCATCGCGATGGCGGTGTTTCCGGCGCCCCGGAACGCCCCGAGGATCACCTGGCTGACGCCGATGAACGCGAACTCCACCGACCGAATTCGCACGTACTCGACGCCGTAGGCGATCGTCTCGGGAGCGTCGGGGACGTCGCCGAGGAAGACGGCGACGATGGGCTCCGTGAACGTCGCCGCGACGACGGCGACGATCAGCATGACGCCGGCGCCGGTCGAGGCCGCGAGTCGAACGGCCCGTTCGGCGCGGTCGCTTCGCCCCGCGCCGAGGTTCTGGCCGACCATCGTGTCGATCGCCCGACCCAACCCCATCGCGGGGAGGAACACGAGCGAGATGAGCCGGTTGCCGAGGCCGTAGGCGGCGACTACCGGCGGCGAGAAGGTGACGACCATCGCGGTCAGCGTGATCATCGCCAGCGCGCTCGCGGTCTGTTCGACGCTCGCGGGGAGCCCGAGCCGGAAGACGTCGGCGATGAACGCCGGCCTGGGCCGGAGGTGTGTGAGACGCGTCCGCGGGCCGACGTCGGTCCCGAACAGCAAGTAGAGGCCGGCGACGGTTCCGACGCCGCGGGCGACGATCGTCGCGAGCGCCGCGCCCTCGATCCCCCAGCCGGCAAAGCCGGTCGCCGCGAACATCGCCGCCTCGAACCCGCGGACGTCGACGGCGGAGATCGCGTCGAGCCAGCCGAAAACCGGGTTCCCCTCGAACCCGAAGATGAAGATCGGATCGAGGAGGACGTTGATGGCCACGGAGACGATCATCACGAACATCGGCGTGCGGGTGTCCCCGTGGCCGCGCATCAGCGCGGAGAAGACGAAAAAGCCGAACATGAGCGGGATCCCGAGGAAGATGATCTCCATGTAGTCGGCCGCCAGCGGGACGACCGTCGCCGCGGTGTCCGGATCGCTCGGCAGCAACTCGAGCGCGGGTCGGGTGTAGAAGTAGCCGACGACGCCGATGACTACCGAGAGGGCGGCGACGACGGTCATCGTCTGTCCGGCGACCAGCCCCGCCGAGCGGTCACCCCTGGCGCCCGTGTACTGGGCGACCAGGATCGCCCCGGCAGCGGTGAAGCCGCCGGCGACGGCGATGAGCAAGAACACGAGCGGGAACGCGAGACTCAGCGCGCCGACGGCCTCCGCGGAGAGCCGCCCGAGATAGATGGTGTCGACGACGTTGTAGGTCACCTGCAACAGCTGGATGACGACGATAGGCCAGGCCAGCTGGACCAGCGGGACCACGAGGCCTCCCTCGGTGATCGACGACCGGGGCTCCCCCCCGGCGTCCTCCGGAGGGGTGTCGGCTCGAGCGCCGCCGGCATCCCGGGAGTCGCCACCGTCGTCCCGGGAGTCGTCGCTGCCGGCCGTGTTGACCTCGGTATCGTCCCGGGAGTCGTCGCTACGGTCGTCGGGACGGCGGGGACCGTCACTCACCGAGTTTCGGTTCGAAACGCGTGGGGATCAACGTTGTGATCGCCGCGGTGTCCCCGAATCCGCAGGCTCCCGACGCGGGACCTCGTGGCGGCCGAACCCGTACCTGAGGCGGCTGGCGAGCCGCCTGGAGAACCGGTCGTCGGCCCGCGAGCCGAACCGTTCGGCCAGGGCAGTGTAGATGAGCGGGAGGGGAACTTCCCGTTCGAGCCCCTCCTGGACGGTCCAGGTGCCGGTCGAACCGCCCTCGATCCGGTCGGCGACGTCCCCCAGGTCGGAGCCCTCCTCGTGGAACGCCTCCTCACAGAGCTCGAGCAGCCACGACCGGATCACCGCTCCCTCGTTCCACACCGAGGCGACGGCCTCCAGATCGAGGTCGTACCGTCCCTCCGCGAGCAGCTCGAACCCCTCGCCGTAGGCCTGCATGAGCGCGTACTCGACGCCGTTGTGGACCATCTTCACGTAGTGGCCGGCTCCGGAGGGGCCGAGGTGGGCGTGGCCGTCCGGGCCGGTCGCGACGGCGTCGAACGCCGGCTCGAGGCGCTCGTATGCGGCCTCGGGGCCGCCGATCATCAGCGAGAAGCCGAGCTCGGCGCCGGCCGGCCCCCCGGAGGTGCCACAGTCGAGGTAGGCGGCCGGGGTCGACTCCGCCCGCCGGATGGAGTCCCGGAAGTGGGAGTTGCCGCCGTCGACGACGACGTCTTCGCCGTCGAGTGCCGGCTCGAGGCTCTCGATGGCCGCGTCGACGGGCTCGCCGGCGGGGACCATGAGCCAGATGGCCTTCCGGTCGCCCAGCCGTTCGGCGAGGTCGGCGACGGAGTCGGCGGGCTCGGCGCCCTCGTCGGCGGCCGCGGCGACCGCCGACGCCTCGAGGTCGAAAGCCACGACGTCGTGGCCGGCTGCGAGCAGCCGCCCGTTGACGATCCGTCCCATCCGCCCGAGTCCGATCAGACCGAGTTTCATGCTCGGAACTCGCCCGCGGCCGTGGTAGGGGTTGTGGTTCGACCCCGCCATCGTCGGTTATCACTTCCCGTGGTCGGACCGCAGGGAAGTCGACGCGCTGGGACGACGCGAGTCCGACCGTCGTCAGTCCCCGGGGCTCGCCGTGGACGCCACCCCTGTCTCCTCGCGGTAGCGAGCGACGACGGCCAGCGTGGCGAGGGCGGCGAGGATCGCGAAGCAGGCGATCGCCGCGAACGTCCCCCGGTAGCCGGCGGTCTCGATCGACACGCCGAAAAGCGGCGGCGCGACGGTGTTACCGGCCATGATCCCGATCGTGACGATCGCGAAGTTCCGCCCGAGATCGCCCCGGCTCGAGAGCACGTCGGCCAGCTTGTCGCGGGCGGGGAGTCCGAGGCTGCCGAGGCTGCCCGCGAGCACCGCCACGCCGACTGCGACCAGTGGCGAAACGGCCCCGAGTGCGAGCAGTGCCACCGCGAGGCCGACGAGGGCATAGGCGCCGGCCAGCACGGGCCCCGACCGGAACCGGTCGACGAGCGCCCCGCCGACGAGGATCAGCCCCGCGCCGACGACGAACATCGCCGTCAGCGTCAGGCCGGCGACCGTCGCGTCGACGCCGTAGACGTCCTCGAGCAGAACCACGACGTAGGAGGTCACCCCCCAGAACGCCATCGAGGCGAGCATCGCGACGACGGCGAGCCCGAGGATCGGGGGCGCTCCCAGGAGCGCCCGAAGCTCCGTCCGTGCCCGATCGAGTCTCGAACCCGTCGTCGTCCGCTCGGAGGGGTTCGGGCGGGTGATCGCGTCGCTCACGCGATACCGGAGCAGTCCGCAGGCGAGGACGCCGTAGACGCCCCCGACGGCGGCGATCAGCGCGAACGCGTGGCGCCACGTCGTTCCCGGCAGGGCGGTGACCCCGAGGATGACGACCGGCGGCGCGGCGAACCCGAGGTTGCCGGCGAGTCCGTGGACGCTGTAAGCCCGTCCCCGGAGCCCCTCGGGGGTCGCGTCCGACAGCAGCGGGAAGTGTGCCGGGTGGTGGCCGGCGACGCCGGCACCGAGGACGACCTGACCGAAAAGCAGCCACTCGAACGTCGGGGCGACCGCGAGGATCGCCGCCCCGAGCGCCCCCAGCCCGAGACAGAGCCCGAGGGTCAGCGTCCGGTCGTAGTTGTCCGAGAGGTAGCCGTACGGGAGCTGCAACACCGTGTTGACGAACGCGCCGAGGCCCATCGCGACCCCGAGCGCAGCCAGCCCGACGTCGAAGTCGGCCGCGAGCGTCGCGAGGATCGGCGGGAACAACACCAGATACAGGTGGTTGACGACGTGCGAGCCGCTCACCAGCCCGACCACGAGCGCGGTCTCGCTCCCGAACCGATCGATGCCGGCCATGACCCACCGTCGGAGACCGGAGGCAAAACAGTATCCAACCCGGAGGAAGGTTCCGCCACCCGGTCACCGAGGGTCGCCGGAACGGTCGCCATCGTCCGGCTGGCGGAAACAGTATCCCACGGCGAAACGACACTTCAGTGGCGGAGACGACAGCCCACCGGCGGCCGGTTCCCAGCCCACGATATTTGGGATACACATATTTACTCGCGGCGGGCGAGGTGACAGCTAGCCGCGTGATAT
>PUPA01000151.1 GCA_003552885.1 Natrialbaceae archaeon | reverse complement strand
CGTGAACGACCACGGCCAGTCGTCCCAGCGAGGAGCGACCCTCGACGTGGGCGATGAGGTCGGCCGGGATCTCCACGCGCTCGTGGGTCGTCCCGAGCACGAAGTCGCCGGGGTGGAGGATAAAGTCCTCGCCGTCCTCGACGACCGTCTCGGTGACGTACTCGTCGACCTCGCTGTCGGCGTTGGGGTGGATACACGGGATGTTCGCACGCTGGAACTCGAGGAACTCCCGTCCGAGCCGGAGGTCGACGCTCGCCGGCTGGATCTGTAGCCCGTAGTCGTCGATCGGCTCGACGACGAGCTCGCCGGACTCGAGCCGATCGAGGATGTCCGCGTCCGAGAGGATCATGCTCCGACGGTCGGCCGGCCCCCTCTAAAGCCTCGCGGTCCCCATCGACGGAAGCGTACCGAACGCGCAGCTTCGATTCGAGATCGACGTCCATACCGGTCTACCAGCGCGGCGGGCGTTTCACGAAGTCGCCAGGCCTTCTCGACCTCGTGTCCCGCCGAGAGAGAGCCCACGTTTCCGCGTGGCTCAGAGCATCTCGACGTAGCTCTCGCGTTCCCAGTCCGTGACCGTCTCGCGGAACTCCGCGAGATCCTGGCGTCTGACCGCGACGTATTCGTCGACGAACTCCTCGCCGAGTGCCTCTCGAAGGTACTCGTCCTCTTCGAGCGCCTCGAGGGCGAGCCAGGGCCGCCGGAGCAGGTCCGGACGGTCGCCAGCCGGATCGCCCTCGACCGGCTCGCCGGGATCGAGTTCCGTCTCGATCCCGTGGAGGCCGGCTGCGAGCGTGCTCGCGATCACGACGTAGGGGTTGGCGTCGGCGCCGCCGATCCGGACTTCGATACGGGGATCCCCGATGGGGATCCGGACGGCGGCCATCCGGTTACCGAACCCCCAGGACGCCGTCGACGGGACGAACCCGCCGGGCTCGTATCGCTTGTGGGCGTTGAGCGTCGGCGCCTGCAAGGCGGTCAGCGCGTCGGCGTGTTCGAGGAGGCCACCGACGAAGTGGCGGCCACGGTCCGAGAGCCCGTCTCCGTCGGCGAACGCGTTCGAGCCGTCGACGGTCAGTCCGACGTGGAGGTGATAGCCGCTTCCGGATTCGTCGGGGAAAGGCTTCGACATGAACGTCGCCCGGCGGCCCGTCGTCCGCGAGGTCTGTTTCACGAGGCGCTTGAAATCGAACGCGCGGTCGGCCTGGGTCATCGGATCGCCGTGTCCGAACAGGACCTCGAACTGGCCGGGGCCGTACTCGTGGTGCATCAACTCGAGGGGGAGTTCGTAGACGCCGGCCCACTCGTCGAGGGTGTCGTACCAGCCGGAGACCTCCTCGGTCATCCAGCTCACTGCCTCGTGTCGGTGAGGTGTCACCGGATCGTAGCTCTCGTCGAGCAGATAAAACTCCAGTTCGCTCCCTACCGAGAACTCGAACTCCGGTGGCACCGTCCGCAGGACTCGCCGGAGCAGTTCACGTGGGTACGCCTCGACCGTCGTTCCGTCGGCGTGGGCGAAATCACACAGCACGCGGCCGGTGTCAGGCAGCCACGGAACGAGTTTGAACGTCTCGGGATCCGGGAGTATGTAGCCGTCGGGATAGTTCGACGCCGCAGTATACCGCGAGCCCGGGGCCGGGACGGTCCGGGGCGTACACGAGATGATCGCGATCGGATACGTATACCCGTTCTCCCAGGTATCCAAAAAGTGCCGTGTGGAAACCTGTTCGGACCGTGAGACGCCGTAGATATCGACGATCTCGAGTACGACCCGTTCGACGCCGCTTTGCCTGACCTCCTCGATCAGTTCCTCGGCAGCCATGGGAGGGGAACCGCCGGTGGGAATAAAAATGATTATCATTACTCTCAGTGAGTTTCGGTCCGACCCGGTCTGGCGGTCCCTGCAGAACCGAGAGGATAGGCCCCCCTCGGAGCTTCGGTGTCCTGTGATCGGACGACGCTCCGGTATCCTGCGACTGGACGACGGGGTGGCCAACTCGCCGAGGGCACGTCGGTCCCGCAGGGGCGAGTCCGTGCTCAGCTCTCCCGACGCTCGGCGGAGCCAAACGGCCCTACGCTCTCCGGGACGACGAGCGTAGCGAAGGGCTCTCCCGGGCGGATCTCGACCGTCGAACCGGGCGCGACCGTCGCCGCCGTCTCGCCGTCGAGGGCGAGGGCGACGAGCGTCTCCTCGCGAACGATCGAGAGCTCGAGCTCCTCGACGGGGAGCACCCAGCGGTCGGTTCGGGTGACGAACGGCCCGATCGGGACGACGGCGACGCCGTCGATCGCGGGCGAGATGAGGGGGCCGCCCGCGGCGGTCGCGTAGCCGCCGCTTCCGGCCGGGGTCGCGACGACGACGCCGTCGGCACGGAACCGGGCGACCGGCTCGTCCCGCGAGCGGACGGCGAACCCGGTGATTCGGGCGGGCTCGTCGGCCACGAGCGTCACGCCGCGGAGCGCCCGGCCCTCGCCGTCGACCGAGAGGGTCCGGTCGTGCCGTCGCTCGCCCTCCCCCGCGAGGACCGACTCGAGGGCGGCGACGGCCCGGTCGCCGGGAACCGGCCGGGCCCCGGCGGCGATCGGTAGCGTCGAGGCGTCCGGGTCGGCCCGGAAGAGCTCATAGAGCGCGGCCTCCCCGACCGCGACGAGAACCGACGGCTCCGCCTCGAGCACGCGGTCGACCGGGCCGGAGACGGGGTCGCCACCCAGCTCGCGGACCGCCGCCGCCAGCTCCTCGAGCGGGGGAACGGTCGTCGCCTGTCCACCCGAACCGGCGGTCTCCCGGGAGCCAACGAGCCCGATCCGCGTCGGCCCGTCGGCCGTCCGGTCCGATGTCATGGATTTCTTTTCCGCCGCGGGGCTCAAAAGCGTGCGGGCGTCGGTGGGACGGCCAGTCGTCCGTGAGCTTCAGTACGGCCAGTCGCCCGTGACCTTCATGCCGGTCGCCAGTCCCTGAGCCTCGAGCTCCGCGGCGATCTCTGCGCGCTCGCGCCGGGGCACCTCGACGCCCTCGCCGGCCAGCTCGACGACGAGTTCGGTCAGCAGGATGGCACTCTCCCGGAGGTTTCGGCGGTCGAGTTTGTCGAGGGTGTCGGCGGCCGTGTGGCCGAAGCCGCGACCGATCCCGTCGGTGACGCTCATTACGTGGTAGCCGGGGATGCCGTCGACGACGAACGGCCAGTGGTCGCTGTGTGGCCCCAGCCTCGGGATCGTCTCGACGGGATGGCCAAAGCGGTCGGCGACCGCCTCCGCGGCGTCGGCGAGCTCGGGGAAGCCGTGGGTGTAGAACTCGAGGGTCCGCCCGCGGACGACGCCGTCGTTGTTGACGACCGCCCGGATCAGGTCGGGGTCGACGCCGTCGGCGTGGTGACTCGAGCCGACCAGCCCGACCTCCTCGGCGCCGTAGGCGACGAACTCGACGCGGCAACCGAGCTCCTCTTGCCGGCTCGCGAGGGCGTTCGCCACCTCGATGACGGTCGCCGTCCCGGCACCGTTGTCGAGTGCGCCCTCGGCCACGTCGTGGGCGTCGACGTGGCTGGTGACGAGCAGTCGCTCGTCGGTCTCCGGGCCGAGCTCGGCGTGGACGTTCGCGCTCTCGGCGTCGCCGATCTCCGCGTCGACGCTCACGGCGACCGGCTCGCCGGCGGACCGGCGGATCAGCCGGGCGCCGACCTCCTTCGAGACGCCGACGGCCGGGACCTCGCCGATCGGTGCCTCCGCGGTGCCGACCGAGCCCGTCGGCGGGAGCTGCCCTTCGACGTGGTTGCGGTAGACGAAGGCGGCCGCGCCGGCCTCGACGGCGTGGTAGTACTTCTCCCGACGATGGAGATACCGGTCGTAGTGGGCGGGGACGTCGCTACGGACGACGGCGATCGCCCCCTCGAGGTCGGCCGCCTCGAACTCCGCGGGGAGGCCGTAGCCGACGTCGACGAGCTCGCCCTCGACGGTCTCGGCGGGGCTCCGCGGGAGCGCGATACACCCGAGGCGCTCGTCGGCCGTCTCGATCGAACTCCCTCCCCGCGACCAGCCCTGTATCTCGAAGGGCTCGAGGCGGGCGTTCCGGGCACCGACGGCCGAGAGCGCCTCGCGCGTCAGCTCCGCCCCCTCCCGTTCGCCCTCGCTTCCGGCCATCCGGCTGCCGACGTCGACGAGCGCCTCTAAGTGGTCCCAGCCGACGTCGCTTTTGAACGTCTCTCCGATCCAGCGTGTCATAGGACGGAATTCCGGCCGAGGGGCCTAACCGTTCCGGATCAGCGATGGGGACGACGACCGGGCGCCGCGGTCGGTCGACGTGGAACTGAATCTTTTTCACCACACCGTTCGAGCCTTCCGGTATGCGGGAGTTCCTGGAGGAGTGGCGGCCGGCGATCGACGCGGAGATCGCCGAGTGGATCCCCCGGACGATCGACGCGGCGTACCTCGAGTCACTTTTCGGCCCGCCGACCTACCGGTACGACCCCGAAGGAATCCAGTCGGCGCTCGCCGAGCCGATCTGGGACCTCCTCGACCGCGGCGGCAAACGGTGGCGGGCGGTGCTCGTGTTGAGCTTCATCGAAGCGTTCGGCGAGGATCCAGAGCCGTACCTGCCCTACGCCGTCGTCCCCGAGATCCTCCACAACGGGACTATCGTCGTCGACGACGTCGAGGACGAAGCACGGATGCGCCGGGGCGAGCCGGCGATCCACCACCGCCACGGCCAGGACGTCGCGCTCAACGCCGGCAACGCGATGTACTTCTTGCCGCTCAAGATCCTCACCCACGGCCCCCTCGAGCTCCCGGCCGACCGCCGGCTCGCCGCCTACGAGATGCTGACCGACGAGCTCAACCGGACCCACCTCGGCCAGGGGATGGACATCCACTGGCACAACGAGCCCGGCGTCGGCGTGGACGAGGCGGAGTTCCTCGAGATGTGTGCGTGCAAGACGGGCTGTCTGGCCAGGATCGCCGCCCGGCTCCCGGCGATCCTCACGGACCAGCCCGCCGAGGTCGAAGCCGCCGTCGCCGAATACGCCGAGCTGACGGCCGTCGCCTTCCAGATCGGCGACGACATCTTAGACGTCGAACACTCGCTGGGACGGGCCGGCGAGTTCGGCAAGGCCTTCGGCAACGACGTTCGGGAGGGAAAGACCACGCTGCTGGTCATCCACGCCGTAGCGGAGAGCGACCCCGAGACGGCCGACCG